>NZ_CDWRCM010000230.1:0-6419 GCF_977927585.1 Frankia sp. CcWB2
CCCCCGGCCGGGGGGTCCGCGGTCGCCACGAGGAGGCCGGCACCGGCCGGCACCGGTCGGTCCCGGCGCGATGTCACACCCGGGGCCGCGCTCCCGCCGAGGTCCGACCTCGGCAGGCGGCACCCGTGGGACGCAGGTGCCGTCGGGACAATCTTCTACGAAGAGTAGAAGGCAAGATGGTCGGGTGACCGTCACCTCGACAGGTGCGCTCCCATGCACCTGACCCAGTCGACCGACCTGGCGCTGCGGGCGCTCATGCTCGCAGCCACCCGGGAGGATCGCCTCACCGTCCGCGACCTCTCGAAAGTCCTCGATGTTCCGCTCACCCACATGGCGAAGATCGTGCAACGCCTCCAGCGGCTCGACCTCGTGGTCACCGTACGCGGACGCACCGGCGGGGTGCTGCTCGCCCCGGGCGCGACGCAGGTCACCGTCGGGCACATCGTCCGTGCCCTCGAGGGCACGGACGAGTTCGTCTCCTGCGACGGTCCCCCGTGCCCGCTGCGATGCGCCTGCCGACTGCGCCCCCTCCTGCGACGAGCTCAGGAGAACTTCCTGGTCACGCTCGACGAGGTGACCCTCGCCGAGCTCACCGACGAACCCGCCGGCGCCGTCCTGCGCTCCCTCGCGCCACCGGTCCGCTGACACCCGGCCCCGTCCTCCACGAAACGCCCTGGAACTACCCGGGACTGGACGAGCGGACCCCGCCGTTCTGTCGGACCTGCGGGATAGAATCGTCTGGAACGCAGGCTGGTTACGGGAGGAATCCCCCGCAACGTCTCGGCGTCAGGCCGGCGCCTCGGACCCGAGGTCCGCCAGCACCGGCCTTTCCGCGAATTCTCTCGGTTCGTTTTTCCCGCTACTGTTCCGCTTTATCGTGCTCCGCCCCGGCGAATACCCGAGGTCGCCCTCGTCAGCTTCCGTAGGCGGCGATGAAGGGCGTATCAGCCTTGATCTTACCGAGCTTCGTGGCGCCGCCCGGCTCGCCGAGCGGTGCGTCCCGACCTGGCAGGACGGTGCTGAAGAACAGCGCCTCGCTTTCAACGAACTCCTTGTCCTTCGCGGAAACACGGTCGTCACTGATGGCCGCGCCGACCGGGCAGGACACTGCGCAGGCGCCGCATTCCGTGCACTCGTCCGGATTGATGTACATCTTACGGTCACCCTCGTAGATGCAATCGGCCGGGCACCCCTCCAGGCAGGAGCCGTCCTTGACATCGATACACGCGGCGGTGATGACAAATGGCATGAGAACCCTCACTTTCGATCGACCATGCCGGACCACATCCGGACGGCAGTCAATCCCATGGCTGGCCTCCGACTTCTTCTCGGCTGGTTCCGACCGAGACGGATGGCCGTGCGGCGAACCCGAATGAATGGTATAGGTTCGCGGGGCGCTGGCAGGTCGTGCACCGTGAACGGCATGTAAACAAATTATCCGCGAGGCAAGCCTCATGGATATCATCGAAATCCACTCGAAGGAAAATCTCAAGGATATTTTTATCAATAACATTATCTTGACCCGAATCACGCTTGAATACCCGCCCGCATTTTCCCGGAGGACGCCATCACGGTACCGGCCCGGCACGAGGCAGCAGGGTAGCGGGGCCGCCCCCGGGAGAAATCCGGACGCCGGTACCCGCCGGCCGTACCCACCGGGCGTACCCACTGATCACACTCCGGGAAGGCCGCTGATCATGCGGCGTCACCGGCGTTCCCCAGACCCCGCCCGGGCGGGGGTTCACGATCCAGGCGGAGGTTCGAGGGCCCGGGGGCAGTCGATCGTTGCAGGTGGGACGGAATTTCCATCCGGACGATCTCGCCGTAGGCGAGGAATCTCATGAGCACGAAGAACCAGTGCGCCGGCCACACCTGCAGTCGGACGGGGGGTTGGCCGGCAAGCATGATGACCATGCTGTCGCCGTCCACACCGGACGCCCGCAGGTACGGGTAGCCGATATCGGTCCAGCCGGTCGTGAGCGCCAGCGCGAGGCGCCAGTTCGTCAGGAAAAGGTGCCCCTGGGAGACAGGGCGCCACTGGACCGCGGCGAGCGCCTCGGCGCGCCTGCGCTGGCTGCCGTTGTACAGGGCACTGCCGAGCAGGGACGCGCCGAGCAGAAGGGGACTACCGAAGGCGACGAACCACCCCTGATTATAGGTGACGTTCTGGCCGATGTACTGCCAGACGCAGACGGGTGCCTGGGCCAGCACGGCTTCACCCGCACCCAGCGCGATCTGCACGGGTTGTGCCCGCGGACGCCATCCGCGCGTGAGCGCCTCACCGAGTTCCGCGCCAGCCAGCCAGCTCTCCTCGTACGGGGTACGCGGTCCCGGCCGCATCGGACGATGTCGGGGCAAGGTCACCAATCCCACGTCGCGCGATCACTGTCAGCCTTGATTGTCCATCATTGCCGTTCATCATTCGCAGGGCCGGCGCGGGGCATCCGGATTGGTTCACCTCCGCGCGTAGGCCGGGCGGGACCTTCCCCGACCGGCCTACGGGTTTTCCCGCGCCGACCGGCGGCCGGAATTCCGTCAGCCTTGTACTCGGTCAGGGCATGTACTCGGTCAGGGCATGTACTCGGCCAAGGCATGTACTCGGCCATGACGCCCCCCGCACGATTTCCAGCGGTCTACCTCGAGGAACGGGCAGAGATGGTTCTTGATCCGTTGAGCGTACCCATGCTGATCGCCAACACCGTGCTGTAATGCCCCCATGGCGACATTCGGTGCGATGCGACGGCACCCGGAGCGGCACAGCACGAACCGTTCGGGCTGGCTGCGCGCGGCCGTCCTCGGCGCGAACGACGGCCTGGTCTCCACCTCCAGCCTCATCGTCGGCGTCGCCGCGAGCGGCGCCTCCACCGGCGCGGTCCTGACCGCCGGGATCGCGGGTCTGACCGCGGGGGCGATGTCGATGGCGGCCGGGGAGTATGTGTCGGTGAGCTCCCAGGCCGACGTGGAACACGCGGACCGGGCCAAGGAGAGCGCGGAGCTGGCGGCCAACCCCGCGGCCGAGCTCGCCGAGCTGGTCGGCATCTACGAGCGGCGCGGCCTTCCGCACGACCTCGCCAGGCAGGTCGCCGTGGCACTGACCGAGCGGGGTGCGCTGGAGGCGCACCTGCGCGACGAACTCGGCCAGAGTGAGGCCACCCGGGCGCGCCCGGTCCAGGCCGCCGTCGCGTCGGCGGGCAGCTTCACGGCCGGCGGGCTGGTGCCGTTCCTCGGGATGTCGGCCCCGGCGGGGGCGGGCCGCCTGGCGCTCGTCGTCGTGGTGACGATGATCGGTCTCGCCGTCGCGGGCATGCTCGCCGCGCGGGCCGCCGGTATGGCGCTGCTACGTCCGGCCCTGCGCGTCGTGCTGGGCGGCGCCGCGGCCATGCTGGTCACCGCGCTGGTCGGTCTGATCACCGGCGCGGCCAGCGGCTGACCGACCGCCGGGACGTACCTGAGCCCACCACCGATCCACCGCTGGTCCGTGGGCTCATACCGTTCCTCGGTGGGCGCGGGGCGAACCACGGGTCGTCGGCACCGGCGCCGCCGGGTCTGGTAGGCGGCTACATCCGGTGTTCGACGATCACGTCGGCGGTCATCGCCAGCGCGCCGGGGCTGCGCGGGCTGCGCACCACCACGAGGGCGAACAGGGCGTCGAGCACCGACAGGTGCACGATCCGGCTGGTCATCGCCTCGATGCGATACGCCGTCTCCCGACTGCCCACCACCACCGCGTGCTGCACCAGCTCGGTCAACGGTGACCGGGCAAAGCTCGTGATCGCGGCGGTGTGCGCCCCGGCGTCCACGGCCGCCCGCATCGCCGCCAGTGTCTCCGCCGTCGAGCCGGTGTGGCTGACCGCAACACACAGATCACCCGCCGCCAGCATCCGGGCGGTGACGTGCTGCACATGCGCGTCCCCGGCGAACCGCGCATCGACCCCGACCGTGGTCAGCCGGTAGGCGGCATCCATCGCCAGCGGCGCCGACGTCCCCACCGCCACGAACAACGTCCGCGGCGCGGCGACGACCAGGTCGGCGATCGCCGCCAGCACGCCACCGTCGATCCCCCGCGCCGCCTCGGTCAGCGCACTCGCCGCCCCGCCGAGCACCTTCCCGGCGATCTCATCCGGGCCATCGGCCGCGGACACCTCGTCCACCAGCTGCCGCTCCACCGGCAGCGTCTCCCGGATCAGCGCCAGCTTGAGTTCCTGATAGCCCCGAAGCCCGAGGCTCTGGCAGAACCGCACCACCGTCGCCGGCGAGCTTCCCGACACCTGCGCCAGCTCGCTCACCGACTGGTGGATCATCGCAACCGGGTCGGCGAGGACCTGCCGCGCCACCCGCTGCTCCGCCGACGACAGCGACGCCGACAAAGCCCGGATGCGCTCCAACACGGCGGGCGCGGCAGCGCCGCCCTCGACCCTCACAGTCACATCACTAGTCACGACACGTCACGCTAAGCGCGTAGACGCAACGGTCAGATGCCTAAAGGTAAACTTCGGATGAATATTCCATAGTATCATGTATCATGAAAGTCCATTTCGGTCCCGGGCGGTCGGTGTCGGCCAGGGTGAAGGGGTCCGGAGCTCGTCCGCGACCCTCAGCGCATGATCCCAGTATGGCCGAGGGAGTAGCGACCGGGTTGCGGCCAGACCGCGAGACCGTGCGGCTCACGGCCGACGGGGATCCGAGCCAGCAGCCGGCCGGCCTTCGGTTCCGATATTTCCCGTCCAAGGAAGACCTGGTTCTCGGTGAGACGCACGCCCTGATCCCGGTGCTCCAAGAGCATGTCCGCGTCCGCCCGGCCGACGAGCCCCCGTAGACCGCCGTGTGTAACGCGTTGTTCGCCATCGCGGCTGAGCGTGGCGTCGGCCTCGGCCTTCTGTTCAGCGGCCCACCGGTCGCCTTTGTGACCCAACCGAGCAGGTCCGTCACGACATTGCTGCGCGAGTTCGAGGACGGCCTGGCACACGCCCTTGCCGAACGACTCAGCCGGGCGGACGGCGGCGGCGATGCGCAGCACTCTCATCGCCTTCTCCGCGCTGCCCCAACCGGACCGGACGCTCACGACCGCGTTGCGCCTGCTCCAGGAGACGTTCGCGATCCTCCGGCAGTGAGTCCCCGCCCGGCAGGCGATCAACGGGTGACCGCAATCACAAGCCAACAAGGACCGGCGATCTGTCATTACTGACACATTCGACATCGAGGGCCGCCAGCTTGCCGACACCGGAACACGCGGGCCCGGATCCGCACCGTCGGCAGAGCAGCCGGAGGCGGTCGCCGAACATGCCCTGTCGTCGGACCGCTCGATCGATCAGACTGGGTAGGGCAGCAGCCCGCGGTCGGGTCGACAGGAGTCGGAAGGCCACCCGGGTTCGTCGTCATGCTGGTCCTTCCCGAACAGGCACCGTTCGGCGCGGTGCGAGCGAAGCCGGTTGGCGGGACCCGCGCGGCCGGTCCGAAGAGGCGGAGTTCTCCTCTGAGGCGGGAGGTGCGGGTGGGCGGCAGCAGCGGCAGCCACCCGGCCGAGTCCCGGGCTATGGCCGCGCCGACCGCGCCGTTTCCGCGCGCCTGCGGTGCCGCGGCCAGGACGACCCGGTCGGGGCGCACCAGCACGGCCCCGGCCCCCGCCCGGCGCAACCAGCCGGCCAAGATCCCGCCGTCGGAGATGACGGCGTCGTCACCGTCGTCCAGGCCGGCCGGATGCCCCGAACCGCTGGTGGCACCCGAACCGCTGGTGGCGGCGCGGACCTGGAAGACCCGCGCCCGCAGGCGCCGCGCCAGGACCGAGAGGCCGGGATCGAGCGGGCCGGAAGCGACGATCGCAAAGGAGTCACCGAGCAGGTCATCGAGGCGGCACCGACGCCGGTCGACGGTGACCCACGGTTGTGGAAGCAGGGTCCCGGCCAGGCCACCAAGACCGCGGTGGCGGGGTCGGACCAGCGGCCCGGCGGGTAGCCGGGGCGACGTCGTACGCGCGGCGGCATGGCTGAAGCCCGGGACCCGGCAGGCTCCAGCAAGGACCAGCCGCCGAGCGGCCGCGGCGTTGTCCTGACCACCGGTCATCGCCCAGCCGACCGTGATCGCCGTCCGGATCAGGCGGGCCACGTGGGGTTCGCGTTCGAGCTGGTAGGTGTCGAGCAGTCGGTCGTCGGCTCCTTCGGACAGCACCATCGCCAGCTTCCAGCTGAGGTTGGCGGCGTCGCGTAGCCCGGCGCCCATACCCTGGCCAATGAACGGCGGGGTCACGTGCGCCGCGTCGCCAAGCAGGAAGACCCGCCCGAGGCGCCACCGGTCAGCGACCCGGGCCCGGAACGTGTATGCCGCCTGTCGCAGCACCGCCACCCCGGACCGTGGCACGCCGCGGATCCAGGGGGCTAGGGCCTGTTTGGGAAGTATGTCCCGAGGCTGGCCGTGGATCTGAT
>NZ_CDWRCM010000231.1:0-2471 GCF_977927585.1 Frankia sp. CcWB2
ACACGAGGCATGCCACATCAGGTCACAGCAGGCCACGTCGAGCCAACATTACGCACAGTTACCAAACTGGCTGGGGTTTCACGCCCACCCCGGTTAACTTCGAAGACCCTTGATGTCGCAGCCGACCAGCCGGCCATCAAGTGGGAAGATGTCTTTACTCCGGCGCGGGCCGTTACCTACGATCTGATTCGGAGCCAGGACCCGGCCTTGGCCGAGGAACTGCATGACCGGGGATACGCCGGGAAATCACTGCGTCCACTCGGTGTCTCGCCTCCACATTTCCGGGACACACGGAAGCCCCGCGGTGTCTATGCGACCTCCGGCGATGGTTCTCTCAGACCACCCGCAGTTCGCCGATCGCCTGAGCCATAACCTGCGGCACAAGGCCGACCTGCTCGGCCTGCCGTCGGACGTGGACGTCGAAGTCGTCTCCGCTGGACCTCCCCGGAAATTTCTGGTACAGCGGGCGCCGCGGCACGGCAGCACCGCCGCCGTGCGCATCAAAGGGGACGTAATGAAGTAACAAATACGTGATCGAGAGCATCATCGCAGGTCACAGGCCTGTGGAGGGTTCGAAACGCGCAAGTTATTTCATTTCGACTCCAAAGCAGACGCCGCCCTGCTGGACGCCATTTATGACTGGGGCCTGGGACTGGCGACCAACCAGGGGTTCGGATGGATTCGGTAGCATGTCCGTAACCGGCGCAGTCCCCGTCACGGCCAACAATTTATTGCTGTTGACCGAGCATCCGTTGCAGCGGAGCGGAGCTCGGTCGATCGCCGTTCTCGCCGGCCGGGAAAATGTTGAGGACGTTACCGGAGAGGACCTGGGCAGGGTAGCCGAACAGATCGTCACGGACGTCGTTCAGGCCGCGATCGCCGGCAAGGATTATCTCGCCTACGACTGGTGGAAAATCCTCTTCGCAATGTATCCGAACGCGAAACCCACCCCCGCCAGGCGGACCCGGGACCGGGCCGAGCTGACCGCGGAGGTGAAGGAGTTCTTCGCGCCGGATCGGGCCGACGACGCGCTACCGGCCGTGTGCCTTCTGCGAGGGCCCCACCGACGTCCTCTGGGCGAAGTCGAACCTGCCGATGTTCGACACCACTCCGATCCGACGGGTGATGATCCCTATTCGTCGTTCTGGTCTACGACACGGCGGCGGAACGCAACCCCTAGGCGTTGCGCACGTGCCGCAAGTACCTGCACTGGGTGCAACGCAGTGTCTTCGAGGGCGAACTGTCGGCCGCGCAGTATCGTGCGCTGGTGACCACGCGGCGCGGCCAGCCTGATCTCCTTTACGGCAACATCCGCCGGGGCACGGGACGCCCCGCCCGCCCTGGCACCGGGAGCTGAGAACCGCCTGAACCCACCGGTCGGTGAAGCTCGGTGGAACCATCGGTCGGTTTTCGCTCAGGCGTGCGGCACGGTGCCGCAGGACGCCGTCGACGCGCCCCGGTAGCCGGTGAGGAAGGCATCGCGGCGCTGCCCGCGCCGACCCGTGCGGCCAGGTCTCCAGGTTGACCTGGCCGGATGCCCTGACCTGAATCCGGTCGTCGCCGACGGCCTCCGCCCCGCCGAGCGCCTGGTCAAGGTCGGCCTCGCCGATGGTGACGTTCCCGCCGGTGTTCGCGAGGGTGCTCCAGACCCCGGCGTAGCAGTCGGCCTGCAGTTCGAGCTGCACTGAGCTCGTTCTCCCGGGACGGGGTCCGCCCGCTGTGCCTGCCGCACCCGCGCCTCGGTCCCGGTCAGCGTCTGCAGATGGTGCCCGACCTCGTGCGCCACGATGTACGCCTGCGCGTAGCGTCCCTCGGCGCCGAAGTCGCGCTGGAGCTGGGCGAGGAATCCGAGATCGATGTAGACCTTGCGGTCCGGCGGGCAGTAGAATGGCCCGACCTGGGCAGACGCCACGCCACAGCCGGTCTGGACGGCTTGGGAGAAGTAGACCAGGCGGGGCTTGGTATACATCTGGCCGTTCCGGGCGAACTGAGCGGTCCAGACCTCATTGATCTCGTTGAACGCCTTGAGGACGAAGCGGTCGTCGTATTCATCGATGGCCGCGGCGGTGTTGCACCGCTGCGCGAGGTCGCCCGACGACTGCCCGGGCTGCGACAGGGGTGCCGTACCAGCGTCGGTACCACCGCCGAGCACCGTCACCACCAGGTAGATGAGCAGACCGACGATGCTCACCCCACCGCCACCGACAGCGATCCCCCTGCCGAGACCACCACCTCGCCTGTCCTCGAGCTCGGATGTGTCGACCGACGAGTCGTCGAACTGCATGACCTGCCTTCCGCCTTCCCCTTCTCCCCGGGCATGACCGGTCAGCCGGGTTCCGCAGGCAGTATGTCCATGCCGATCGGCTCTCGAATCTGGACCCGTCGGCTCTCGCGCCCGGCCCGGCCGACGTCACGACCGACACCGCACCAGCCGGGAACCCGTAGTCGATTCATGACACAAAGCTGTGGGG
>NZ_CDWRCM010000231.1:2772-6696 GCF_977927585.1 Frankia sp. CcWB2
GGCGCGTTTTCGGGGCCCAGAAGCGTGACTACCCCCCCATATTTCGGCCGGGCCGGGCCGGGCCGGGCCAGGCCAGGGGCCGGGCCGGCTCAGGCGGGTCGACCGAACTGGCGAGCGAGCCGCGTCTGGTCGAAGTACAGCCGGTTCTCGGTGATCAGGCCGCGCTCGACCCGGTAGACCTCGACGACACGCAGGTTGATCCGACGTCCGGTGGGCGCGAGCTCCGTCCCGTCCGGGTCGCGGTAGACGCCGACGTGCGTCGCGGTCAGCGTGTACTCCTCGACCACGATCTCGCCCTGCTCGGCCAGCACGTGGGTATCGACGTCGATCTCACCGAAAGCCGCCAGGAAGGCGGCGCTGTACTCGGCGCCCGCCGCGCGCCCCTTGATCCGCACCCCGCCCGGTGCCTCGACGACCAGGTCCTCGTCGAGCAGCGACAGCACCGAGGCCTCGTCACCGAGGTCGAAGGCGTCCAGCGCGCGCTTCACCGTGTCCAGCGCCTCTCCCACGTGACATCCTCCAGGCTTGCCTGCCGCACACACCGTCCAGAGGGCGATCATCCCACCACCGGGCCGGTTCCCGACGGGAAACCGGACGTCCGGGAGGACGTCAGACGCTCGTGGTCGAGCCGGGACGGATGATCATCAGAACGGTGACGATCACCCAGAGCAGGCTGAACACACCGGCCGCCATCGCGAGACCGCTCGTGCGGGCGCGCGCCGCGGCCGCGTCCATGGCCACTGCGCCACCATCCATGGCCACCGCGCCTCCGTCCTGCACACGGTCGGGGACGGCCGGGGATCCGGCGACGATCTCGTCGAGGACGCCACGCTGTCCGGGCAGCACCACGATGAGGAGCACGACGGCGGCCACGGTGGTCAGCGCGATCGCGACGATCAACCAGTTCTGCCCAAGAACCCCCAGGCTCTGCGCGGTGAAGAACCCGAAGATCGGCACGACGAGGCCGAGCGCGGAGTAGACGCCACAGATTCGGTGCAGCACGCGGACAATCCCGGCAGCGCGCTCGTCGCCCGGGGAGGTCAGCGCCAGGCGCGCAGCCGGGGCGAACATGCTGGCGGCCACGGTGATCGGTCCGATCGCGAGGATCGCGGCCAGAACATGCACGCTGAGCAGAAACTTGGTCACGGTATGCCTCTCAGGATCGGCCCAGGATCGGGCGCGGACGGTCTGGATACGGATCCGGTGGCACCGCGCCCACGCCTCGACGCTAAGGTCCGGGCGGCTCGACGCCCTAGCCGCCCAGACACCATCATCCTTCCGAGACTGGCCGATCCCACCCCGTCACTGGCCGCGGGCGCGCGCGGCACCCGGACCGAGCGGTCACGCCGGCAGCGCAGATGAGTAGTTCCGCACCGCCGCGTCCACTCGCTCCGCCATCTGGTGGATGATGGTTCCTGCGCGTAACCCGCCTTGTGCCGTGCGTCTTCAGGAGGCTTTCGGTATGCCTTTGCAGGCTGCTATTCGGCTTGATGTTCGGCTTCTCGTACGGATTGACGACCGCGTTCTCCTCGCTCGCCCGCCGGGAGAAGCCTGGCATGTCCTTCCGGGCGGTCCGGTGGCGGCGGGAGAGAGCACGGACGACGCTCTCGAACGGCAGGTAGGCCGCCTCGCCGGCCCTCGGACGGTCTCCCGGCAGTTCATCGGCGCGGTCGAGCACGACGGAACCGTCACCGGCCACTCACCTGAATCCGCAACCGATCACGTGCTCAGTATCATGTTCGCCGGCTTCTGGCCGCCCGACATTCCGACGCCGTCACGCTGGGGAGAGCACACGCTGGTTCCGGTGAACATCGACGTGCTTCTCGCGACACGCCTGCGCCCGCTATCGATGGCCGAGGTGGTACGTCGCTGGCTCGCCGAAGGCTGGCCGCTCTGGCGCGGCCTCGATCCCGCCGTCGACAACCGGCGGCTGCCCTCCCTGGCCTCACTGCGCGCGCAGCTGTTCGCCCGGCGGGAGGAGCTGCGCAGCCTCACCTTCCGGGACGCCGCCGTGGCGATCTGTGCCCTCGTCACCGCGGCCGACGGCCACATCGATCCGGCGGAACGCGAGGGGCTACTCGGCTTCATCGCTACGGATCCGGTGATGTCCCAGTTTCCCGAACAGGACGTGGAGCGGCTCTTCGATGGACATCTGAGCCGTCTCACCGCAGACTTCACCGCCGGCAAACAGGCCGCGCTGGCCGACATCGCCAAGGTGCGGGGGCGGGTGGCGGAAGCCGCCGCCGTGGTGCGCATCGGGCAGGTGATCGGCCTGGTTGACGGCGAGTTCGTCGCCAGCGAGCGGGCCGTGGTGCGGGAGGCCGCCCTCACCCTCGGCCTGAACGCCGCCGAGTTCGCCCTGTGAGGGGCGAGCCGGCGCCGGTTGAACGACGTCGCCGGCCCGGCCGCTCATGACCTCCTCGGCTGGCCTTCCCGGCTGACCTCCTCGGCGCGGCACCGATCGCGGCGGCACCGGTGGGGACCGCCGCCGGTCAGTTCTCCTTCTTGATCTCGAACCAAGACAGGATCCTGCCTCCGAACTTCAGGTCACCATTAATCTTGATCTTTCTGGTGAGGAAGAGCTTGGCCCCGCTGGCTTGACCGGAGACCACCCGAACGAAGCGGACACGATCCGTGACAATGGTCAGCGTCTGCTCCCCCGCGGATTCACTCGGGGTCCCGGCGGCAGGCGGTGTCGCCAAAGTGCAGACACCGTCGGCGACCCGCAGCTCGTAGGTGCGCACGGCGCCGCCCGGTCCACCGTTGAGCACGAATCGGACCAGAGCGTTCTCTTCCTGTGCCTGCTCTGGCCGGAAGGTGTCGCGCATCTGCCGGAAGACCTCGTCCAGCACCGCGTCACCAGCCGGCCCACCCAGCAGGTCGGAGACCTCACGCTCCGACATAGCGGGCAGACCGCTGACGAGTTTCGCCGGGTCGGCCGTGGGATCGACAGCAAGGTCGGACATAGCCACACTCCTTTGCGTTCGTGTTGGCGTTCGTGGGCGGCAGCCTGTCGGCAGCACGCACGAGCACGCTAGCGAAGACGACACTGCGGCGGTTCCGTGGGCGACACAACCGGAATGTCGCGCGTGACGCCCCAGCCCACAGACGCCCCAGCCCACGGACGGCGCGGCCCACCGGCGGGTCACTATCGTGGCCAAGGTGGTCACTCCCACACTTCGACGCGTCGAAATCGACGGGCGCCCCGTTCCCCCCGATGATCCACATCGCCTGGCCCTGCTCCCCCACGGCCACTTCACCGTGCTGCAGGTGCGAGCCGGTCGGGCCCGGGGCCTGCGGTGGCATCTCACCCGGCTGGATGAGGCGAACCAGGAGCTCTACGGCGAGCCCCTGGACGGCGCGCTGGTTCGCCACCGCATCCGGCAGGCACTGTACGCCACCCAGACGGCCGCTACCGGCTCCGAGGCCACGGCGACAGCCGCCACCGCGGTGGATGCCACGGTCCGGATTGTCGTCACCGAGCGGCCGGACGGCGCAGGGGTGCGCGTCATCGTCGCGATCGGCGAACCGGCAACCATGCCGACCACCCCCCAACGGCTGCGGTCAGTGCCGTACCTGCGCCCGTTCGCCCACCTCAAGCATCTCGGGACGTTCGCGCAGATCCAGCACGGCCGGCTCGTCCGCCGTGACGGCTACGACGACGCCCTGTTGACCGCCCCCGGCGGGCTCGTCGCGGAGGGCGCAATGACCAACATCGGTTTCTTCGATGGCAACATGATCGTCTGGCCGGACGCTCCCGCCCTGCGCGGAGTCACCATGACGCTGTTGGAGCAGGCACCGGCGGACGGCGGCCCGCCCAGCGTACGGGCCCCCGTGCGACTGGCGGACCTGGCAGGCTTCGAGGCCGCCTTCGTCACCAACTCACGCGGGATCGCGCCTGTCCGGGCCATCGACGGCCACCTC
>NZ_CDWRCM010000232.1:0-2863 GCF_977927585.1 Frankia sp. CcWB2
GCACGACACCAATAGACGATCATGAGAGGGCCAGTTCGATCACAAGATCAGCGACAGATCCACGGAACTGCCCCCGTCTCACCGGCGCGGCGCGGTGTCGGACTTCGTCCTTCAGGAGGTGGCGCTCGTCCTCGGACACTCGGCACCGGGAGCGGTCGAGGAGCACCAGCTCTTCTCCGACCTCGGATTCGATTCGCTCACCTCGGTGGAGCTGCGCAACCGGCTGGCCGATGCCACTGGTCTGCGGCTGCCGCCATCCCTGATCTTCGAGCGCCCGACACCCAAGGAACTGGTGGAGCACCTGGCCACCCTCCTGGTGGCCGCGCAAGGGGCGTCCTCGCGCGCCGCCGACGTCGACTTCTCCGCCGAGGTCCACCTCGACGAGGGTATTCAGCCCGCGGGCGAGATCGACCGGGTGGCCACCGACCCCGCCGAGATCCTGCTGACCGGCGCCACCGGCTTTCTCGGCGCGTTCCTGCTCCGTGATCTGATGCGATCGACGACCGCCACGGTGCACTGCCTGGTGCGGGGAGAAGACCGGGCCACGGCGACCCGCCGCCTGCGGGAGAACCTGGCTTGGTACCAGGTGTGGGAGGACATCGATCCGGCCCGTCTGTCCGTCGTCGTCGGTGACCTGGCCGCGAGCCGACTGGGCCTGGCCGAAGCCGGGTTCGACGACCTCGCCCGCCGGGTCGACGTCGTCTATCACGCCGGCGCGACGGTCAGCTGGCTGCGGCCCTACACCGAACTCGCGCCGACGAACGTCGGCGGCACCCGGGAGGTGTTGCGGCTGGCCGCGGCACACCGCACGGTTCCGGTCCACTACGTGTCGACGACCGGGGTGTTCCCCGCTCCGAGCCCTGACGCGCGCGCGGCCACCGTGACCGACCCGACCGGGCCGGCGCACCTGCTGCACAACGGTTATCTGCAGAGCAAATGGGTCGCCGAGCAGATCATCGGTCTCGGCAGGGACCGCGGACTGCCCCTCTCGGTGTACCGGGTGGATGTCGTGTGCGGCGACCAGATGACCGGCGCCTGCCAGACCAGGGATTTTGTCTGGTTGAGCCTCCGGGGAATCCTGGAGGCCCAGGCGGTGCCCGAGAGCCTCGCCGGCGTCGTCCACATGGTTCCCGTGGACTACGTCAGCACGGCGATCGTGGCTCTCTCCACGCTGCGGGACACCGCTGGCCGGACCTTCCATCTGTACAACCGGCAGAATCAGACGTTCGCCGAGTTCGTCGATCACCTCAGATCCTTCGGATACCACCTGCCCGCGCTGGACTGGGACTCGTGGTCGGCCCGCGTGCGCGGGGACCGGAAGAACGCGATGTTCCCGCTGCTGGACTCGTTCGAGGGAATGAACGCAGGCAACGGCCTGGCCACCTATCCGCCGATCGATGTCTCGGACACCGAACACGCGCTGCGGGAAACCAGCATTGAATGCCCGGCGGTCGATCGTGGCCTGTTCGAGAGATATGTGATCTTCTTCGTCAAGGCGGGCTATTTTCCGCCCCCCACCCTTTAGCACGCAGCAGGGGAGTGACCGCATGGCGGAAACATCTGGACGTGATCGTGTGGTTGTGCTCGGCGCAAGCATGGCCGGGCTGTTGGCAGCGCGTGTGCTGGCGGACCGGTACACCGAGGTCGTCCTCGTCGACCGTGACGACCTCACCGGGCACGACGCCGCCGGGGGGCACCGTGACACCCGACGAGGCGTCCCGCACGGCGAGCACCTGCACAACCTGCTGGCCGCTGGTCTCCTCGTCCTGGAGGAACTGTTCCCGGGGATCACCGAGGAGCTGACCCGGTAATCGGGTCGATTCCTCTCACGTCTATACACGATTACCGACACAAGACCGGATCGAGGAACGCTCGCTGCTAGCCTGCGAGCAGGTCCACGCCATATGCCGTCAGTATACGAATGGAGCAAATGTGCCGTGACCGAAACTCAATACGCACTGGTACGTGACATCAACCTGCACCAGGAGGCCTTCGGAGCCGCTTTCAACTCCGGTGACGCCGCCGCGGTCAATGCGATGTACACCGACGACGCGGTCGGGATGTGGGAGCCGGGAAAGCCCCTCCGCGGCCAGGTCCGCCGCGACTACGTGGCTGAATTTCTGGCGACTCGCAAACCGTCCGTGGAAGCGACGGTGCGCCAGAAGCTGGTGGTCGGCGATACCGCCATGCTTGTGGTCGAGTGGCGGATGGACACGATCGGCGCAAACGGCGAACCCGAGCCGCTGGACGGCGTCGCCATCGACGTCCTGCGTCAGGGCGAGAACGGCTACTGGCGTTACGTCGTAGACAACCCCTTCGGTGTCAGCGGCCCGTGGGCCGCCGAGGACGAGAGACGGGAATAGATCGACGCACGAAACGCGGACGCGGGTCACATCACCGCGCTGGCACGCCTGGGACCGGCGAACGAACGATCACATCCATCGCGGCGGACGCCGCACGACATCCGGAGAAGCTCCTGTGTCCACCCCCTCAGTCTCCGCATCGCCGGTCACCGTCGTCGGACTCGGCCTGATGGGCCGCGCGCTGGCGGCGGCCTTCCTGTCCAACGGCCACCCGACCACGGTCTGGAACCGCTCGGCAGGGAAGGCAGACGATCTGGTCGCCAACGGCGCGACCCTCGCCCCATCGATCAGGGCCGCGGTCGAGGCAAGCCCACTCGTCGTCATCTGCGTCTCCGACTACGACGCCGTGCACGAGCTGCTGGACCCGGTCGGCGCCGCCCTGGACGGCCGGACGCTGGTCAACCTGACCACGGCCAGTTCCACTGTGGCGCGTGAGACCGCCAGCTGGGCGGCCCAGCTCGGCAGCACCTATCTCGACGGCGCGATCCTGGCTCTCCCCC
>NZ_CDWRCM010000232.1:3084-3867 GCF_977927585.1 Frankia sp. CcWB2
GGTGCCGCGCTCCTGGGCACCGCGAGTGTTCCGGCGACCACTTTCGCGAGCCTGGCGGTCACGGCGATCAACGTCACGGCCGACTACGTCACCGCCTACGCGCAGCAGATCGACGAGGACAGGTTCCCGGCCACCGACGCCACCGTCAACGTCCACGTGGGCGGCATGGAGCACCTCGTGGAGGAGAGCAAAGTGCTCGGCGTCAACGCGGAACTCCCGACCTTCTTCCTGGAGCTGGCGAAGCGCGCGGTGGCCGACGGCCACGCCGAGGACAGCTACGCGGCGCTGATCAAGCAGTTCCGCAAGCCCTCCGCCTGACCCAGCCCAGCCACCCGGAACGGCGCGGGGAATCCGAGGCGCAGGCCGCATGCGCCGGATTCCCCGCACGTCCGGAACGCGGCGACATCCACACCGCCTCGACGACCACAGACCGTAACGCGGGGGGATTCACCTTGACCACGCATGAAGACGGAGCGCACACAGGCTCGTCCATCCGTTCGTTCTCTCGCAGGACCGCGCTCAGGGCAGGTGGCCTGGCCGTCGCCGGATCCGCGCTCGGGGTCGGCCTCCCCGGTGTGGCCGAGGCCGTCGAACAGGGCCACGCGGGCCATCGCGACTACGACAACATCGTTGTCGGGGCCGGCCTGGCCAGCCTCACCGCCGCCCGCGAGCTGCGGCGCAAGGGACAGCGGGTGCTTGTGCTCGAGGCACGCGACCGCATCGGCGGGCGGACATGGACCGACACCTTCAACGGCTCTGAGATCGAGCGCGGCGGCGCCTGGG
>NZ_CDWRCM010000232.1:4140-5754 GCF_977927585.1 Frankia sp. CcWB2
CTGCAGCCCCATGTGTGGCGCGAGATAGCGCGCTACGGCCTGTCGGTCGTGGCCGACGCGGGACCCGAGCGCGTGATCATGCCAACCCTCACCGGATTCGCCGAGTACGATCCGGTCGAAGCCTACACCCGGCAGGGCGAACTCTTCACTCCTTTCTTCGACGGCTCACGCGACTACTTCCCGAAGCCGTACGAACCGTTCGCCCGCGAGGATCTGATCACACCGCTGGACCGGCTGAGCCTGCGCGACCGGCTCGACCAGCTCGCCTACCCGCCCCAGGACGAGATCCGCATGACCAGCACCACCGCGCTCTACGGCGCTCCGAGCGCGCGCGGCTCGATGCTCCAGCTGTCGCAGTGGTGGGCACTCGCGGGCTGGAACTACCAGAGCTTCTCCGGAGTGAACACCTTCCGCATGGAGAAGGGCACCATCGCCCTGGCCGAGGCCATCCTGAAGGACGGCAGTCCAGACCTCCGGCTCAACTCCCCCGTCACGTCGATCACTCAGAGCAATGGAAGGGTGCGGGTAGGGACCCGCACGGGGGCGACCTACACCGTGCCCGAGGTCGTCATAGCCGTCCCGGTCAACGTCTGGAAGACCATCAGCTTCGGCCCGGCGCTGCCATCGGAGTACCGCAGGGCAAGCAGCCAGGGCTACGGTGTGCCACGCCAGAAGAAACTGTGGCTGGATCTCACCAGTCCCACGGACCGGTTCATCGCCGAGGCGCCCGAGGGCTATCCCCTCGTCATCATGGGCCGGCTGAACGAGAACGCGCCGGTCGTCGCCTTCACAGTGGACGACAGGCTTGACGTCGGCAACCGTGCCCAGGTCGAGGCGGCGGTACGCAGGATCATCCCGGACGCGCAGCTTCGCAGGCACACCGTGACGGACTGGCAGGCAGACCAGTACGCCCTCGGTGGGCCCGCGTACCGGCAGCCCTTCCAGCTCACACAGCTACACCGTGCGATCAGCCAGCCCTTCGGGCGGATCAGATTCTGCGGCGACGATCTTGCCCTTGGCTGGAGCGGGTACATGGACGGCGCCATCGAATCGGGTCTTCGGGTCGCCGGTTCACCAACGTTGTCCTCGTCGTCGCCTGCGGCGCCCGAGGGTCGCCGCCCGGTGACACCCCAAGTCGATCACAGAATCTACCGCCCCGTCCATCGTCTGTGATCAGCGATCCAACGGCAGTGAGATCGGGAGTAGGCCATGCCAACGACGAACCAATCCGCGACCGAGGCTGTGGACTCGCTGTTCTCCTGGTTCCGGGAGATGCACGACCAGCATCCGATTCATCACAGTGAGGAGTACGGATGGCAGTTGTTCCGGCATGCCGACATCGCCCATGTCCTCACCGATCCGAAGACGTTCTCCTCGGAGACGGTGCGACTGTTCAACGAACCGCAGCCTGATCTCGACCTGTTCCTGATGGGGAACCTGGTCACCAGCGACCCGCCCCACCACCGGATGCTGCGCCAGGTCATCAGCCATGCCTTCACACCGCACGCGGTGTCGGTGCTGTCCGAGCGGATCGCTCGGATCACCCACTCCCTGCTCGACCGCACGGCCGGCTCCGACACCTTCGATCTGATCGACACGCTGGCCTATCCCCTA
>NZ_CDWRCM010000232.1:6184-7199 GCF_977927585.1 Frankia sp. CcWB2
CCGATCACCGTGGTCGCCGAGATGCTCGGCCTGCCCCACGAGGACGTGCCGATGTTCCGGGCATGGGGCGACGCGCTGGGCGCCCTCGACGCGGCGACGGTGCCGCCCGAGGTCATGGAGGCCGAGGTCGCTCCCGCCATCCGGGAGATGAACTCGTACATCCTTGATCATGTGCGGAGGCGCCGGGAAAGCCCGACCGACGATCTGCTCAGTGACCTGGCGCAGGCGAGTATCGACGGCAAGCCGTTGCGCGACGGCGATCTGATCGGCCTGATCGGCCTGACCATGTTCGCCGGCCACGCCGCGTCGATGGCCATGATCGGCAACGCGATCGTCGTCCTCGACCGCCACCCCGAGACGTTCGCGGCCGTCCGCTCGGACCGCGATCTGCTGCCGGGCGCCATCGAGGAGCTGATGCGCCTGTACCCACCCTTCTCCCGGATGGCGCGCGTGACCACCACGCAGACGGAGCTCGCGGGGCAGCAGATCGGCAAGGACGAGCTGGTGACGCTGTGGACCGGCGCGGCCAGCAGGGACCCGGGACGCTATCCGGATCCCGACCGCTTCGACATCCACCGCAACACCGGCGGGCACCTCGCCTTCGGCCAGGGCATCCATTTCTGCCTCGGCGCACCGCTGGCCCGGCTGGAGGTCAGGATCGTACTCAACGCGCTGTTTGATCGTTTCGACGACATCGCCGTGGACTACTCGGGCGGGGTCGAGTTCGAGAACCCTATGCAGATCATCTGCCCTCGGCGGCTACTGGTGCGCGTCACCGGGCGGTCCTAGCACGGCACGCCGCCGCCGCGGCGGGTCGAACTTCGTGGAGAACATGCCCCCCGCCAGCGCCGACCTTTCCCCCTTGCCCGCCATCCGAGAGTAGCGGGCAAGGGGGCGCGTCACGTCGACGGTGACCTCCCGGTCAGCCGGTCATGTCGACGGATTGCCATGTTTGCGTACCGGGATGTCGGCGTTCTTCGCCCGCAGCGCGGCGAGCGCCCGGACGAGAATTGAA
>NZ_CDWRCM010000233.1:0-4889 GCF_977927585.1 Frankia sp. CcWB2
CCTCGATCTCGGCCGAAGACCGTTCACCGATCGCATCGTGTGACGGTATTCAACGTCAGATCCGCCTCCCTCCGGATAGCGTCACTCGCCGTGAGATCCGTCGGATTATTGGCGCCGGAACCACCGGCCCCGCACCGATCAGCTCGATGGATCCCACCAATTCCGCGAACAAACCGCGCCCGCGGCAGCGGGCGCATCCGGAGCGATGAACGAGCCGAATAACATCACGTCAACACCTTGGCTACAACGGCGACCCACCATGCGAAAAAAGGACGACCGCGGAAGTTCCCCGCGCACACGTAGACCGGCGGTACGGCAGCGGGCACTACAGAACTTCGTCGGGGGTACGACTTGGGCCCGGTTGCGATCCTTCCTCGGGCGGGAGCGACGGCACACCCCGCGGAAGGATCGCAACCGACGGGCCGACAGCGATCGCAAGGCCGATTTTTCAGGACTCCTCTGGACGTCTACCAGGTGCCAGGAATATTTTTCCGCCAGCACGCCATAATTCACCGGGACAGCACGATCAATGCCCGGCTGAGAGACCACCGTCTGGGGGGCGACCATTGGCTGAGAAGCAGCGAGCGGCCAGGGGGCTCCTGTCCTCATGCCCACCCGCTAGGACCAGGACTTTCGTGCGGGACCAACATTACGCGGCCCGGCATTACGGCCCCCGGAAGGAAGTATCACCGGCGGGTGCGAGCGGATTTGAAGACACCCGGGAAGGCGTCGCCGCCGGATCCGTCGTCCTCGGCGCTTGTCGCGGCTGGCGCGTTCAGCGACGCCGTCGGGCCCGGCGGAACGGGTGTCTACCGTGATCGATCATCTGGGGACGCCGAGGGCACGGTCCGGCTGGGCAGCGGAGGCGACGCGGCTCGACCAGATGATCTATTCTTGGTCGCGCCGGAGCAGGACGAGCGGCGAGAGTCACCTCCCGGCGGCAAGCTCCCTGGGCTCCACGGTGACCAGGTCCTGGAGCGGGCTTCTCGCCGGCGAGGTCGAGCTCGACGAGAGCCGGGTCCCCCACCCACCGTCGGCGCTCACCTACATCATCCGGTCTCCGGATCATCCCGAGACGCCGGACCATCTCACGGCGAGGGATCCGCGCCGCATCCCGGAAGCGGCGCTCGTGCACCGAATCCGGATCCCGGAACGCGGCGGCGAGAGCCGGGCCCGGCTGCGTGCCCACATCCTGATCGGCCGGGCGGACTATCTGACCGAACGGGTGAGGCTCGCGTTGTACGCGGCGGGTGGGGTCGTGGTGGGTAGCTCCCGCACCGTCCCGCGGCTGGCTCCCCTGCCACCTGCGCGACCTCACCGCACGCCGACGGACGGGCGAGCGGGCCCTGCGCCAGTCGGCGCGCGCGGGGGTGCGGCGCGATCGGCTCGTCACGCTCATCGCGGCGGTACTGGCATGGTCGCGGGCCGAGCGTCCCTTCGTGGTGGCCCACACCGGTTCGGATGAGGCGCTCACGCTGATGTGGGCCCTGGTGGAGATCCTCGAAGGTGTTCTGCCCTACCGGCTGACCTTCTCCACGCATGCGACCGCCGTCCCCTCGGGCGCCGTCCCCTCGGGCGCGCGGCACACCGACGAGCCGGGCCCGCGGTTCCTGTTCGTTCCGTTCGAACCGGCGTGTGCCGGCAACGGGGAGCCCGCCGCGATCCACGTGGATCCGCGGGGCGGGCCGGACGCTCCACCGATCATGGCCACCGCCGCCCGGCTGCTCGTGGACCTTTACGGCCGCGGTGGGATGCGGGGAATCGGCGATCTGCTGGCCCTGGTCGATGACGAGATGTTCGATCCGGGCCGGCCGGAGCCCTGGTGCCGGCAGGTGGTGGAGAACCGGGTCGGGAGGACCGCCGCGCCGCCGCCCGGCGGCGGCCTGGCCGCCCTCGCGGATACCGCGGATGCTCGGCGTACGGGCGTCCCGGGTACCGCGAGTGGTTCGGGTACCGCGAGTGGTTCGGGTACGTCGGGTCCCCCGGATCCGGCACCCCTCTCGACCACGACCGATGCCGTCGGCCTGGGACGCTCGACGGCCCCGACAGCGCCGGGCGATCCGGCCTCGGCAGCGACGGCAGGCGCCGGATCGCTCGCCGTCCGCGAGCACCTCCGCGAACGGTACGAACGCCTGCGGGCTTCGAACTGGTCAAGCTCCGCCGAACAGGGCACGGCCGCGGACCCCGTGCGCCGTCTTTTCACCGCCATCATCGAACCGGTCGGTCTGCCGGCGGACCTGGCGAGTGCGGAGCGGCTACGCGGTCAGCTGCGCCGGGTCGCGGGGCTGCTGGCCGGCCCCGTCGCCGGCCCGGGCGGCGGGCTCGTGCCAGCGGCCCGGGCAGCGGACCCCGGGCCCCGGGAACGGTTACACAAGGAGATCGTCGGCGTCATTCTGGGCCGGCTGCGGGAGGAGGAGCCGCCTAGCCGGATGATCGACGAGATCTCCAACGCGGTCGCCGAGGAGCAGCGCCAAGTCGAAGGAACGATCTCCGCCCTCGCGGACGAACTCGCCGCATTGCGGGTTCCTTCGCCCGCACAGATCCGCGACGAGCCACTGCAGCGGGAAGGACCACTGCACCGCGACGAGCCACTGCGCCAGGCAGTCCCACTGCTCGCGGCCGCCCTGGAGTCGATCTTCTCGGGATATCGGATGACCTCCGCGCGCGACAACGCGATCCGGCTGGCCACGGAGACCGCCGAGGCGCTGCGCGCCGCCCGGCCGGACCACCTGTCGGCGTCGCCTACCGGTACTTCCCGACCCGCCCCCACCCGGCTCGCCGTCACCGTGTGCCGCGTCCCCCGACCCGCCACACCACCACCCGCCACGCCACCACCCGCCACACCGGAATCGGCCACCGCGCAGCCAACCGATCCGGGCCCAGGGGGACGGCGGCACCTGGAACGGCTGGAACGGGACGCGGGGAACGCCGTCATCCGGCACGTCGCGGAGGCGTATCGGCAGGAGTGGTCGTACTGGGACGATCGTCTGCACCCGGTCGACCGGCTGCTCGCCGCCTTGGGCGTCCCGCTGGGCATCTCCCTCAGCGACGCGGCGTACGACCCTCTCGTCGATCCGCTCGAGTCACCCACCGACCTCCGCGAGCTCGCCGCGCTACGTGACCTGCTGCACTGCAATCTGCCGCAGCGCGGCGAGCCCGCCCGCTCTCCCCTCGGAGCGGTCGCCCCACGCCCACCCGGCCGCCGTACCGATGTCCTGGCCCGCGCGGCGAGCGACGTCACTCAGGCCATCACTCGACGGCTGGCCCCGGACGCCTACCAGAGCGACCATGACCGCGCTGCCTACGTCGACGCGGTGCACCGCGCGGTGACGACGATGCAGCGCGAGGTCGTGGAGATGTTGACCCGGCTGGTCGCGGGGCTCGCCGCGCTCGCGATCCCGGCGGCGGCCGCGGTAGACCCCGCCGTCTGGGCCGGGCGCCGCATCGATCTGATCCATCAGACGCTGCGGGCCCTCTTCGACCTGTTCGGCCTGCCCGAGGGCTTCGAGTTCGCCAGAGCCCTGGCAGACGAAGTGGTAACAGGCGCCGCGCCGACGGGTGGCGGGTCGCAGTGGCCCCCTGAGTCGGCCGCAGCGAAAGTCGTGCGCCTGCTGCGCGAAACCCATGCCCGGGGAGCCGATGCGTTCCGGCTGCTCGTCCTCTACGCCCCGGGATGGCATACCGCCGAGGACATCCGCGATGACATCGCCTACGCGGGGGCCTCCCCGGTCGGGCCACCCGGCCAGCCCGCGTCGCGGGCCCCTGATGCGGAGGTGCTCGGAGCCGGTGCCCGCCCGTATTTCGATCGGTTGATCGCAGTCCAGGCCGCGTCGGGACGAGGCGACGGGCCGCTGACGCAGACCGTGCGGCGCATCGCCGGCCTCTACCTGCCCGGCGCGTCCCACGAACCCGGTCCGCCCGGAGCGCTCGAGAACGATCTACATGTCCTGGGTGCGGAGCTCACCGCCCGCATTTCGCCGACCTGGCCGGACGGTCCCGATCCGGCGATCGCATTCCTCCGGGCCTGCCGGCTTGGCCAGCTGAACGCGGCCCGTGTCTTCGGGCTGCTGGTCCGACACGTTCCGAACTGGGACGACGCCTGGGATCTGCACGAAGCCATCCGCCGGGACGGTGCCCCGGGCCAGGGAACCGCCTATCCGGAGGAGGAGCCGTTGACGGATCCGGAGCTGGCCAGAGCGGCGGAGAGGTACTTCCGCCGAACAGTGCGGGGATCGGAGGCAGATCGCCCCTTCCCCGCCGACCTGGAACGCGTCGTGCGCCGACTGGTGGCGCTCTACCTCCCCGACGACCCGCGGCTGCGGGCCGCGAGCGAGCTGCCCGGCTTCGTCGAGAGCCAGGTGATCGCCGCGATCAGCCGACCCGCACCGCTCAGGCGCCGCCTGCTCCCGTGGCGCGCCAGAACCACCAGGCTCGCCATGACCGCCGTGCTCACCGTGACGTTGTGCCTAACCTTGGTAATCTTCATCACCGTGGTGCGCTGATGCGGCGGCGAACAATCACCGTCTCGCGCCCCCCGACACGGGCCGTCACCGTTCACCGGAGGCATCCTTCGTGGCGTCACCGGAGGCATCCTTCGTGGCGCCCGCCTCGCGGCGGGGCCGCCCGGGCGCCGGCCCTACTCGGCCGCGCCCAAGTCTGGAACAATGCGCAGCACTTGTGTCGGTGTCGCGACACATACCCGGTCTCTTCTGAGTTGATGCCCTTAGGTATGAAGGAAGACGGCTGGCGACACGTCCTACAGCGTGATCGTAATTGCTACGGCGAGGACGGAGGCCATGGGTAGCCCGCTGGTACCGATCATGCTCATTGTGGTGCTGCTGGTGGGTGGGCTGGTCTTCGTCATCCTCAACAACCGACCCGTCCGGCCC
>NZ_CDWRCM010000233.1:5178-6488 GCF_977927585.1 Frankia sp. CcWB2
AGAACCAGCGACGCTCCCGTGGCCTCAACCATCAGCGCCACCGATACGGTACGGTGCCGATCCGTGACAGCTCTGACATCACCCCGCCCGACGGGATCGTCCCCGGCTTCGCCGAGCCGACGCCGGTCTCCTCGGCAACCGGTGCGACGGGCAACGCGGCGGACAGGTCAGCGGACAGCGCGAGCGGCGTCCCGGACGCAGGCGCGGCATGGGGAGGGGATGTGACCTCGCAGGTTTCCGTCGGCGGCGGTGAAGGCGACCGCGATCCCGAGTCCACCGGCTGGACGCCACCGCCCGCCGGTCAGCCGCACCTCGGGCCCGGTGCCTTCGGTGACGAACGGGCGGATGCCACCCGCTACTACGACCCGGCGACCGGCGACTATCCCCTCCCGCCAGCCGGGGAACACGCGCCGGCTCCGCGCGGTGCCGAGCCGACCCGAACGGTTGAGGACACGCCGTGGGAGAGCTCCCCCACGGCGACGACCATCCCCGTGGCTCCGCCCACTCCCCCGAGGGGGCAGGCGGGCGATCTCATGGCGATCGAGCCGGAGCAGACGACGGCCGCCGCGCTGCGACTCGCCGCCGCGGGGCGCACCCGCCGGGGCAGACGCGGCGGTCCCAACGAGGACGCGTTCGTCGTCGTCGACGGGCTGCTGGCGGTATCGGACGGGGTCGGTGGCGAGGCTGCCGGCCAGATCGCGTCCACGCTGGCGGTCACCACGGTGGCGGGTTTCCGCCCGCAGTACGCCGAGGATCCGCTTGAGGGCCTGCGCAAGGCCGTGGAACGGGCGAACTGGGTGGTCCGGACCCGGGCTCGCGAGGAGCCGGCCTGGCTCGGCATGGCCTGCACGCTGGACGTCGTCATCCTCGGGCGCCAGCAGAGCACCGGCGAGTACCTCACCGTCGCGCACGTGGGTGACAGCTCGGTGTGGTTGCAGCCCGGCAAGGGACGGCCGCGGGCACTGACCACGCCGCACGCGATCCGCAACGGTCCGTTGCTCAACGCCGTCGGGCTCGCTGACGAGATCGAGGCGGACATCTTCAGCGAGCCGGTCCGCGCCGGTGACCGGGTCGTTCTCGCCAGCGACGGCATCACCAAGGTGATGAGCCCGGAACAGCTCGACGGCCTGCTGAGCGCGCTGGGGCCCGAGCCGCCCGAACGGGCCGCGGACGCGCTCGTCGAGGCGGCCCTGCTGGCCGGTGCCCGGGACGACACCACCATCGTCGTCGCGGATCTGGTGTCCGAACCCGCAGCCCGGTGAGTTCGTCCGGTCACCCGGTCACCTGGACACCCGGCGCCCGGCCCGGCG
>NZ_CDWRCM010000234.1:0-6188 GCF_977927585.1 Frankia sp. CcWB2
TCCCTACCCTCGTTATAGCTGGCTGGGTAGTTTCCACCGATCGCGAGACACAGTCTCCGGCATCTTTCTAATGGGTGCTCGTCTCTATAACCCGACCACTGGGCGCTTCCTATCTGTAGATCCGGTGTTCGGAGGCAGCGCAAACCCGTACGAGTACGCTCTCCAAGATCCCTACAACCTCCAGGACCTCGACGGTCAGTCATGGGGGACTGTGCTTCGAGTTGCGCGGGCCGTTCCATCGGCTGCCCGAGCCGTTCCGTCGACTGCGCGTGCTGTGGTAGGAGCTGCACGGGCAGCTCCGGGCGCGGCAAGGGCAGCAGTCTACCGCGCTAACCTCAAGCGTCTTCCCCCACAGGTGAATACGGTTCTTAATCGAGTTACATCGAAGGGCTCACCGTTGCCGGGATACAAGGGAGGGGCCACCTATAAAAACAGCAACGGCGCGCTGCCCCGAGGTGTTTCCTATCGAGAGTGGGACGTATACAACACCAAGCCTCGCGGCGCCGCCAGGATCGTCACAGGAAGCGATGGGTCCGCGTACTATACTAGTGATCACTACAGGACATTTACTCGGATCAAGTAGGTGAAACGTGGCCTATGATTGGCTGCCACGAGTGCTGCTTTCGCCGCAGCCCCCGTGGATTCTCTGTGGAACAGTGCCCACACCTCCCGACGATGCCGACGAAGGTGGAAGCGGTGTGCGACTGGTACGCATCGACGGCGCAGGAATGAGCACAGAGGCAGAAATGCATGATCAATTTTCCGAGAGGTTTGAATTTCCCGAGTACTATGGTCGCAACTGGGATGCTCTATATGAATGCTTGACGGACCTGAGCTGGACCCCGGCGGGGGCATATATCATGTATGTCTCGCAAAGCTCTAGGCTTCTATCGAGACAGCGGCCGTCGATCCCGCTTTTTCTCGACATTATCTCGTCCGCATGTGCAGCTTGGGCGCTCCCCGAGTCACGCGGCTTCCCTATCGACGAACGTAAAGTCCCGTTTCATGCAGTTCTACATGACTCGGAACTGACGGAGAGGGAGCTAATGGATTTGTACTCTGCACTCGGAGTGCCGCTATCACTCCTATTGCCAGCCTAGTTCTCTATAGGAGCCAACTTTGTAAAGTGCTCGATTAGCTGTTTTCAGAAGTCTGCATTTAAATAAAGGGTACACCCGTGGTGCTCAGATCTCCTGATCACAATCTGAGCACCACGGGGAGTTCGTTCAGGTCGACGTCGTCACTGCGGAACCCGTCAACCTGTTTGAGGCAGGATCTTGCGGAAACTAGCCTGCTGCTGGGTCTTGCTGGATAGTCGGTTCGTCGGCGACAGGCCGGTTGATCCACACTGGTTCCGGGAGCGCCGGCGGCACCGGGGGCCGGCGGACGAACCGTTCGGGGTGCGCCGCGTAGGCGGCGCCCAGGACGGCAGCGCGGGCCTGGTGGACCTCGCCAGCCAGGCCGTGATGGACCGTCGCCGGGGTGAGCAGGCCGATCCCGGAGTGGCGGTGCGTGTTGTTGTAGTGGTCGAAGAAGTCCCGGCACCAGGACCGGGCCGCCTGAAGACTGTCGAACACCCCTGGGAAGTCAGGCCGATACTTCAACGTCTTAAAGTGAGCCTCGGAATACGGATTATCGTTCGACACCCTGGGTCGGGAATGCGAACGGGTAACCCCCAGATCCGCGAGGAGCAACGCGACGGTCTTCGACGTCATCGACGTACCCCGGTCCGCGTTGATCGTCAACTGCTCCCGACCGACACCCTGCTTGACACAGCTCGCGGTGATGAGATCCTCCGCGAGAGTGGCGGATTCCCGGTCGGCGATCATCCACCCGACCACATACCTGCTGTACACGTCGATGATCACATAGAGGTAGAAGTACGTCCATTTCTTCGGACCGTGGAGCTTCGTGATATCCCAGCTCCACACCGTGTTCACAGACGACGCGACCAGCTCGGGTTTCACATGGGCGGGATGGGTGGCCTGACGGCGACGCTCCCCGGTCTCCCCCCGCTCGGCGAGCAGCCGGTACATCGTCCGCGCAGACGCCAGGTACACCCCCTCGTCGAGCAGCGTCGCCCACACCTGGTCCGGGGAGGCGTCGACGAACCGCGGCGAGTGCAACACCTCCAACACCCGCTCCCGCTCCGCCGCCGACAACGCCGCGGGCTGGCGACGCTCCCGATGCGGGATCGGCGCCGGCCGCACCGGAGCCGGGCTCTTCCGATGCCGACGGTAATGCGTGGCCCGGGACCGTCCCATCGCCCGACACGCCGCCGCCACCCCCACCTCACCGGACAACGCGGCGACACCGTCCTCGACTATCCGTTCCGCTTCCGCGGCGACTCCTGCGATTCGCTGATCTCGGGAATGCCCTCGGAGAGAGTTTCCAAGAGCTTGGGAGTCGAAATGAAATAACTTGCGCATTTCGAATCCTCCACAGGCCTGTGACCTGCGATGATGCTCTCGATCGCGTATTTGTTACTTCATTACGTCCCCTTGGATACTTTTCCCTGCACATCGATCACGAAGCGGGCCTGCGCCAGCTCCTTTTCCAACCGTTCCTTCTCCGCCCGCAGCTTCTCCAACTCCCGGTTCCGCTCATCGGTCGGCGGGCGCCCCTTCGGCTTCGACAACCCCGCCAACGCCCCCGCCTCACGGGCCTTCCGCCACTCCGCGATATGCGCCGAGTACAGATCCTCCCGGCGCAAGATCGCGCCTTTCTGCCCGTCGGCAGCCGCCTCGTACTCGGTCAAGATCCGTAGCTTGTACGCCGCCGTGAACGACCGCCGCCGCGCCTTCGGCTCGACCTCCGGATCCGGCCGCGACCGGCCACCACTCTCCCGATCTCCCACCCGACCATCATCGGTCAGATCCCGCCTGGCCGTCACCGATACCACCACGATCGACTTCCTCCCTACCCGCCCCGTCACAAGATGATGGCCGGAACCTGCCTCACCTCATGCTGACAGATAGGGAACCACCACCCACAGCAAGATCACTTAACCAGCTGAATGTTTACCTTGGCCAGCCGGGCGGCCACCTCAGTCGGCACACCCGGCTTCGTTCCCGCCTCGACCTCGGCCTTCACGACCCAGACCCGCAGCGTCTCCGGCGAGATCCCCAGCTGAGCCCCGATCCGCTGGCACGCACCCTTCGCGCTCGTCCCCGCCTCGGCCCTGGCCTCCAGCACCAGCCGGATCGCCCGTTCCCGCAGCTCATCGGGGTACTTCCTCATCCGTTCGCCTTCGGCGTCTCCCGGAGCAGCGGCTGGCGCTCCAGTACCAGCGGCCGGACTCCGGCCAGGCGCAGCTCGGCGGCCAGCATCAGGCCGGTCGGACCGGCACCCACGATGATCACTTCGGCGTCCATCATCGGCTCCCCCTGCGGGGTATTTCGTCGCATTCCCGTGCGACCCCGCCATCGACAACAACACACGCATTCCGCGGCTCCTAATCTCGTGGGTTCTCGCCTCGGTCACGGATTCTGCGGCATGAACTGGGTCTTGCCGCAAGCCCCCCGGTGTGCTACAGATTAGAAATGGCAGGAAGAGCCATTGCGCTCTTCCTCAACCTCCAAATGCGGACGGACGACCTCCGCGCGAAGCGGCACGCGGCGTAGGAAGCCGCAATCCCCTTGGACGGTCTCCTGGGCGTCGTATGCCGTCTTTTAGGGCTCAGGACGGTCCCGTGCGGCGAGGTAGAGGGTCCAGTCGTGGGCGGCGTGCTGGGTCCAGGCGACGGCGGTGGCGATGTGGAGGTCGAGCAGGCCCGCGAGGATCGGGGCGGGTAGGTCCGCGGCGAGCGTCATGAGCGCGGCGCTACGGGCATGGCGGGCGTGCGGCAGCCCGTTGCCGCGAAGCGCCCGGTAGACCGCGTCCCGAGTCGGTTGGCCAGAGAAGCCGCCGGGGAACAGCCAGGTCGTGGCCGGCGGGGCGCTGCGAGCGAGAACGGATACGGGACGGGCGGCGTCGGGTTGGGCGAGTAGCAGGTCGGCGACCGCTGGAGGGAGAAGCACTCGGTGTGCTCCCAAGCGGAGGAGGGTCCGATTGCCCTCACGGTCGATCTGGTCGGCGTGTAGCGCCGAGATCCGGCTGACGGGTAGGCCGTAAAGCAGCAGGAGGGCGCCTGCCGCGCGAGCGGGCAGGGGCAGGGTGGTGTCGTGCAGGCAGCGACGGAGGTGGGTCCACCGGTCGTCTTCGCTGATCGCGGCGACGATGTGGCGGGGTCGCCGTTTCGGGATGCTCACGTCACCGGTGAGCCGTCGGCTGCGCGCCCAATGCAGGAACTCACGGGCTGGGTAGGCGCTCTCGGCCGAATGCTCAGTCAGCCAGCGGTCGACGTCGGCCTGGGTGAGATCGGCGAGCGTCGTCTGTCGATCGTCGATCCAGGCGAGCAGGCGGAGCGCGGCGCGGATGCGGGTGCGGGCCCAACCGGCTGCGGCCGGGGTGAACGGCCGGGCGGGCAGCCGGTGACGGGCGCGGCGCAGGATCGCCCAGCGCGCCCACGTACGGATCAGGCTGCTGTGGACGGTGGGCTGTGTGGTGAGGAGGTTGTCGAGCCAGGGGCCGAGGCGTTCGAGGTGGTCGGCGCGGTCGGGCAAGACGCCGACGTGGACGAGTGTCTGGCGCAGCCGGTGTAGAGCGAGGGTCTGCGGCCAGGTGTCGAGCAGCTCGTGGCTGGGTGGAACATCCGACGAGGCCAGGTGGAGGAACAACCGTTCGGCAGAACCGCCGGAGCGTAGCCAGGTCAGGACGGCGTCGGGCGCGTCGGCGGTTGCCAGAGCGGTCGCCAGCGGGCGCAGCTCGGGACACATGGCGCCGTTCGTGTCGGTGAGCAACTCGTTGGCACGGCGGGCGGCCAGGCAGCGTTCGCACCTGCCGTCGCGGGGCACGAACCCGGCCCGGCCGCAGGCCGGGCAGTCGTAGTCGACGTCCAAGCCGGCACACGGACCACAGATCCGTTGGCCTTGGGAATCGAAACCGACGAGCACCTGAGCGCGCCGGCAGCGGGGGCAGAGGGCGGGGTGGCGGCGTGTCCAAGCGTAGCAGGAGGCGCAGACGCTACCGATCGGCCAGGTGGCGATGATCCGCCGATCGCGTCCGCACCGCGAGCAGCGGCGAGTGGCCGTGGTTCGGCAGCGGGTGCACAGGCGGGGTCCGCCGTGGGCGCCGGTCGTGGCCAGCTTCCCGATCAGCTCGCAGGCGTCGCAGACACCGAACAGGGTGCGGCGGTAGCACGCCTCGCACAGCCCCGGCTGACCGTCGCGGGCGCGGACCTTGAGTCGGCCTTCCCTTTCACAAAGCCCGCAGTGCAACGCGGGTCGGCAGGCGGCGCACACGCGGCACCGAGAATCTTCGAGATGGGCAAGAAGGCAAACTCTCCCGACCTGACCTTCGTCTTCCCTATCCGCGCCGAGTATCGCGACTTGGTCCCCGGGGCGGTCCACGTCGACGGCACCGCGCGCATCCAGTCGGTGTCACCGGCACAGCACCCCCGGCTTGCGCGCCTGCTTGAGGCCGTTGAGCAGACAACGGGTGTGCCCTGCTTGATCAACACCTCCTTCAATTTGGCGGAGGAACCGATAGTATCCTCGCCGGAGGATGCCCTCCGTTGCTTCCTCGGGACGGGTATCGACTACCTGGTTCTCGAGGACTACCTCGTCACGAAGTTGGAAGGTTGAGAATGAGGGATGGGAAGTTCGACGACGCGACGCCGTTCTGCTTGTTCCACATCGATGGTGTCACCCGACTCGCCACAGGGGAAATCCATTACAACACGCTGCTGGAGGCGCTGCCCCGGCCGTTCAACGCTGCGGTCATCACCATGGTCCCATATGCGCAGCTGAGGGAGCGCGGCTTTGTCTGCCACGATGGCGGGGAGCCGCTGGTTTCCCTTGTGGCCAAAGACTGCCGCGAGGTGGACCTCGACGGATTGGTGGCGGGGGCCGAACCGGAATTCTCGCTCGGCGAGGTCATGTTTGATCTCAGCGACGACGAGTACGCGGATGTCGTCCGCCAGGTCGTCGACGCCGAGATCTGCCGGGGCGAGGGGGCAAACTTCCTTCTGTCCCGACGTGGTTTCACGCGAATCGAGGGATTTAACGCTGAGGTGGCAGCGACCGTCTTCCGGCGACTGGTGCGCAACGAGCTCGGTGCATATCTCACCTTCTGCTTTTTCGATGGTG
>NZ_CDWRCM010000235.1:0-6164 GCF_977927585.1 Frankia sp. CcWB2
GCTAGAAGGCCGACGCCTGGGCCCGCCGTTTGACCTCCTTGCCACGGTTCTCGATGAGTGCCTGCATGGGGGTGCCCGGCAGGCTCGGATCCTCCCGGAAGATCCAGTCGAGCGCCTCCTCATCGGTGAACCCCGCGTCGGCCAGCACCGTGAGCAATCCGGGCAGCCCCTTGACGACGGCGCCGTCCCGGATGAAATCGGCAGGCACCCGCAGGACGCCCCCCTCCCGCTGGGCCAGCAGCGGCCGGTCGCGCACCATCTGCCGGACACGGGTCACGGGAACCTGCAGCTGATCGGCGACGTCAGGCAGGGTCAGCCAGTCCATGGTCAAGAGTAAACACCCAAGTCTCGATGGCGTCGTACGGTGCCGGCGCGGCCGCGGACGTTGGCCGCGCCCCTCGGCGACCGGATGACCAGGCAGTTCCCGGCCGGGACAGTCCGGCCGGAACGGGTCAGAGCGGAGCCACCTGGGCGCCGCCCGCGGCCGCCGAGCGCACCGCCGCCTCCAGCACCGCGACCACCGGACGGGCGGTCTCCACGCCGTAGCCGGACAGCGGCCAGCCCGAGACGAGACAGTCCGCCAAGTCCCGGTGAAACATACTGCCCGAGGTGGGTGCCAGCGGGATGTGGCTGCGCACCCCGTCATGAGTGATCAGCATGAGCGACCCGGCCTCCGCCTCGAGCACCCCCGCCTCGAGCATCTCGGCCTCGGACCGGCGACCGGCGTGCCGTCCCAACCGCGGCACCAGCTTCCCCTCCCCGTCCCGGAAAGCCCCGCCGTCCAAGATCAGCGATCCGGTGGACCCGAGCACCTCGAACCGCGGGCGCCGGGCCACCGTCAGATCGGAGACCGTGACCTGCGCCTCGGCCCCGCTCGCGAAACGCAGCAGCAGCCGGCTGTGGTCAGCGTTGCTGACGTGGTGCCAGACCCGCTTGACGGTGGACGCGCTGACCCATTCGACGGGCTCGTCGACGAGGGCGAGGATCTGGTCGACGCAGGCGCTGCCCCGGTCATGGAGCTGCCCACCACTGATCCGCTCGTCGTCGTGCCAGGTGCCGGCCGGCCGGCGGAACCCGCCCCGGTGGGCGTCCAGCCGCAGCGGCTCGCCGACGGCGCCGCGGTGCACGACGGCGCGGACCGCCCGGTAGCCCGGGTCGTCCCGACCCTCCGGATACACCGCGAGCACCAGGGACCGGGCCTCCGCGAGCTCCGCAAGCTGGTCGGCGTCCGGGGTCGACAGGCAGAGCGGGGCGTGCACGACGACGTGTTTGCCGACCTCCAGCGCACGACCGGCCCATTCGAGCCGGGTGTGGGTCGGTGTGGCCACGATGACGACCCCGAGATCGGGATCGTTGACCAGGTCGTCCGGGTCGTCAACGCGGCGCGGCGGGCGACCCGCCGCGTGCGCCGGGAGCCGGCCGGCACCGCCGTCACAGAGGGCGGCGAGTTCCAGGCCCTCGGTCGCGTCCACCGCCGAGTGGTGCGTCCCGGTGGTGTCCGGGGTGCCCAGCAGCCCGACCCTGGCCGGCGCGGCGTCGAGCACGCCGAGGCAGTGCCGCAGCCAACGTCCCACAAGCCGGTGGTAGGCGGGATCGGCGAGCACGGCGGGACCGGTACCCAGGGTGAATATGCCGAGGCCCGTGGAGGGCCGCCAGGTGCAGACGGGATGCTCGCCCATCTCGTGCCGGACCAGGAGCAGCCGCTCCACGTCGTCGGCAATCTTGTCGGGGATGATCCAGCTCTCCCGGGGGCGGAAGTCCGCGGACCGGGCCATGACCGCGCCGCCCTGCGGCCCGACGGTCAACCGCAGGCCGTAGGGCGCGGTGGTCCGCCCCGGGATGAGACCGGACGCCTCGATGAGCGGACTTCCCGGCGGCAGCGCCCGCATGGTCGGCCCGGCGAGCAGGACCGGGACGGTCTGCCGGGCCCGGTCCAGCAACTCCTGCTCGACGTGGTCGAGCGGACGGTCGATGAGCACGAGAAGCGCGTCGGCCGACCGTGCCGAGGTCGGGCCGAGACCCGCTGCCCGCAAATGGTCGCCGAGCGCGTTCACACCGGCCAGGTTCGACACCAGGTGAATGCGAGGCACGTCTCCGCACTCTAGTGACCGTTCCTGACGTTCCGGCGATTGGGGTCGCCAAACAAGGATCCGCACAAGGATGCGCACATAACGCAATGGCCGGCAGGGGCACCAATGATCCTGATATCCAGAAATCCCGCCATCCGGCCGACCGGAACACCGGGAACGCCGGGAAAACCGGGAACACCGGGCCGTCACCGGGCGTCATCGACTTGCCGCGGCCAGTTCCTTCATCGACACGGAGATATCGGCGAAACGCTCCCGATCCGGGATACCGTCGGCCGCCATCAACCGGCGACCGGCGACCATGTCCATCGGGCGCCCCACGGTGACCAGCGCTTCGAGACGGCCGTCCCGGGCGAACCACCCGGCCGACCAGCCGGGCGGACGCCCGCCGCCGGGCGGCACGACGACGCCCGGATCGCCCCGGAACACCAGGTCGGCCTCCGCCGAGGGCAGTCCCGCGAACTGCACCATGCGGCCGAACTGTTCCGACCAGAAGTAGGGCACCGGGTCGTAGACGGCCTCCCCGCCGAGCAGCGTGGTGACCGCGACCGCGGGCGACTGCTGGGCGCAGTCCCAGTGCTCGACCCGCAGCCGCCGCCCGTAGCGACGCGACCACCAGGCGGCACAGTCACCGACCGCGACCACCGGCGGCGGGTCGCCGTCGGCATCGTCGGCACCATGGGCCCACTGGGCGGCGAGATGCTCGTCGACCACCACTCCCCGGTCGAGGGCGAGCCCGGAACCGGGGAGCCAGGCGATACCGGGCCGCACCCCGACGCCGACGACGACCTCGTCCGCGATCAGCTCCTCACCGCCGGCCAGCACCAGCCCGTCGGGGGTGACCCGCTCCACGGCCGTAGCCAGGCGCAGGGTGACCCCGGCCCGGGCGTACCACGCGATCGTGCACCGGCCCACCTGCGCGCCGAGCGCGGCGAACAGCGGCGAGGCGGCCGCCTCCACGACGGTGACCTCGGCACCGATCGCTGCCGCCGCCGTGGCGACCTCCGCGCCGATCCAGCCGGCACCGACGATGACGAGCCGGACGCCGGGGCGCAGAGCGTCACGCAGGCGCCGGGCGTCGTCAATGGAACGCAGGACCCGCTGCGGGCCGTCGCCCGGCAGGGTTACCGGCTCAGCTCCCGTCGCCAGCACCAGGCCGTCGTAGTCCAGCGGCCCCGTGTCGGTCTCCACGGTGCCCGGTCGCAGGCCGGTCGCCCGCCGCCCGAGGCACACCTCGACCCCGTCGAGGTCGAAGGGCAACGTCGTGTCGTCGATACGGCCGGAGAGCACGGCCTTGGACAGGGGCGGACGATCGTAGGGCCGGTGCGGCTCCGCCCCGAGCAGGATCACCTCTCCCGCGAAACCACGTGCGCGCACCTCGGCGGCGGCCCGGCCCCCCGCCATTCCCGCGCCCACGACGACTATTCGCTGCATTCGAGCAGACTATCGATGACCCGCGACGCCGGGCCGCCGTCACCGCACCGGGTCGACGAGCGGAAAGGCGTCCTTCCACACCGGCTCGTACCCGGCTTCGGCGAGCATCGCGGCGATCTGTGCCGGCGAACGCTCGTCGGAGATCGAGAACTGTTCCTGGGCCGTGCCGGGCGTGGTGTAGCCGCCGGGTTCGGTGGAGGAACCGGCGCTCATGGTGGTCACGGCGATGCGGACGAGCCCGTCGCGCAGCACCGCCGGCTCCCGGGTCGACAGCGACAGCGCCAGGTCCGGCTCGAACAGGCGCAGGGCCGCGTACGCCTGGACGAACTCCGCGTCGCCGACGACGACGACCGGCGGGAACCCGCTGGCACTCGGCTTGATGCGCGGCAGCGCGATCGAGACCTCGGTCCGCCAGTAGCGACGGGAGAGAAAGGATGCGTGCGCGGCCAGCGCGAGCACGTCAGCGCGCCAGTCCGGGGCGAGCCCGAGCAGCGCGCCGATCCCGAGCCGGCGCGCCCCGGCCCGCGCGGCCCGTTCGAACGAGGACAGCCGCCGGTCGTAGTCACGCTTCCAGCCGGCGACATGCACCTCGGCGTAGCGGGCCCGGTCGTAGGTCTCCTGGTAATGGACGACTCCCTCCAACCCGGCACGCACCAGCCGGGCATAGGTGTCGTCCGACCAGGTCTGGGTCTCGATGCTGATCGAGGGGAACATCGGCCGCAGCCGCTCGACCACCGCGACGAGGTAGTCGGCCGACACCTCGACGCGATGCTCGCCGGAGACGAGCAGCAGATGACGGAACCCCCGGTCGGCCAGCAGGCGTCCCTCCACTACCACCTCCTCAATACCCAGCGTGCGGCGCACCACCGGCAGGCCCTTGGCGAAGCCGCAGTAGGTGCAGGACGACAGGCAGGCGTTCGACACGTACATCGGGGCGAACAGCCGGACCGCCCGACCGAACCGGAGCAGGGTCGCTTCCCGGGCGGCAATCGCCAGCTCCTCCAACCGGGCGGTGGCCGCGGGTGAGAGCAGGATCGCCAGCTCCGCGAGACCGATCCGGGGGGTGGCTGACCCGCCGGATCCGGGCCGAACCCGCCGCAGCACCGTGCCCACCTCGGCGGACGTGGCCCGCCGCGACATCGCGGACAGCCCGGCCAGGTCGTGACCGGCAAGTTCGCGCGCGAACTCCCCTGGCGGGGCGCTCACCTGGACGCCTCGCCCACCACCGCCGCCGGCACGGGTACCGGGGACGCCGAGGGCGCGGGCGACGCCGGTGACGGGTGGGCGCCGAGGAACCCGGTGAGCGGGGAGGAGGCGGACGCCACCGTGGCCGGGCCGGCGGCCCCTCGGCCGGCCAGGAAACCCAGCCGGCCGGCGGCGGTGGCGAGCGCGAAGGCCCGCGCCATGCGCGCCGGATCGGCGGCCACCGCGATGGCGGTGTTGACCAGCACCGCGGCCGCGCCGATCTCCATCGCCTCGGCCGCGTCCGAGGGCACCCCGAGCCCGGCGTCCACCACCACCGGCACCCCGGCGCTCGCCACGATTGCCTCGATCGCGTCCCGGGTGCGCAGCCCGCGGTTCGAGCCGATCCAGCTGCCCAGCGGCATCACGGTGGCGCAGCCGACCTCCTCCAGCCGGCGGGCCAGCACCGGATCGGCCGAACAATAGGGCAGAACCGTGAAGCCGTCGGCCACCATGAGCTCGGCGGCGCGCAGGGTCTCCACCGGATCCGGCGCCAGGGTGCGCGGATCCGGGGTGACCTCCAGCTTGACCAGACCGGTGCCCGTCGCCGCCCGCCCGAGGCGGGCCAGCCGCAGCGCCTCGGCCGCGTCCACCGCTCCCGAGGTGTTGGGCAGCAGGGTCATCGACCGCGGGATGAAGTCGAGAATGTCGCCGTCACCGATCCGGCCGATGTCGACCCGGCGCAGCGCCACGGTGACGATAGTGGCACCGGAGGCGACGAGGCTGTCCCGCATCACCTGGTGACTCGCGAACTTCCCGGTGCCGATCAGCAGCCGGCTGCCGTAGGACCGCCCGGCGATGACGAGATCGTCCGCCCCCGCGGCACCGTGCCCGGCCTCACCACCGCCCCCACCCCCGCCGTCGCCGTCGCCGTCGGCGTCGGCGTCGGCACCGGAGGAGGCACCTTCACCGGCGAGGCCGCCGAGACAGGAACCATCGGGAGGAGAATCACCGGGACGGGAGCCGGCAGGACGTAGTGGGTGCTGCGGCACGATCTTTCATCCTCCCCACGCGCGCATGACCGCGATCGGGTATACGGGTCGCCGACGGGATACTGGCCGGCCTCTCAGCCCACGTCCGCGGGCTCCCCGGAGCAATCGACAGTGTAACCGCTGCTCCCTGGCCGCGGCTTCGGGTGTCCCGCCGCGACGCCGATCTGCGACACTGATCTGCGCCCGTCGACGATCATCTCGACCTCGGGAGCCGATTCAATGTGGGCATCCGGGTTTCATCCGGTAGACACCATGCTGCGCGACGAGGTACTTCTCGCTCGAACGGCGTATCCGGGTTAACCTCGCGGGGCTCCGGTAGCGGCATCCTTCGGCAACGATCGTAAACTCTCCCTCGTGGATGCCACCGTGGCCGACCCCGTCATAGGGGGTCTTCGAAGTTAACCGGGGT
>NZ_CDWRCM010000236.1:0-3128 GCF_977927585.1 Frankia sp. CcWB2
TCGGACAGGATCGCCATGTCCCGGTAGCGGGCGTAGGTGTCCTCGTCGAGGCGTCGGGCCTCCTGGTAGTCACCCATGCCGCGCAGGTCCCCGCCGAGTGCCCGCGCGGCGCGGAGCGTGAGGGCGTCGTTGCTGCCGAACAGGCGGGTCAGGCGATCGTGGGCAGGCTGGTCGAGTCCCTTGGCCTGGTCCGGCTCCCCCAGCGCCCGCAGGCTGTCGGCGAGGTCGAGAGCGAGCGTCAGGGTCCGCTTGTCGTTGTCGCCGAAGACGTCACGCCAGATGTCGAGGGTGACGCTCGCCAGATCCCTTCATCCCCAGTGATCGCGTTGCTCGTAGAGACACTGGACCTGGTTCGAGACGAGCCGCGACACCTCCTCGGAGGCCGACCCCACCGCGCCGGAGGGCACCAGGTGCGGTCGGATCAGGGAGTAGCGGGGCCATGTCTCGGGGCGGTCGGGCTCCAGCGGGTCCGCCGCCGCCAGCAACGCATGGACCCGGCGGCGGACACCGGTGCGTTGGTCGGGTGTGAGGTCGTCGCGGATCACCGCCTGGACGAGCCGGTGTATCTCCAGGCTCTCGTTCTTCTGATCCACCCGGACCAGGGCGTGCTCGCTGATCTGCCGGACGGCCTTGGCCAGTACGAAGGAGTCCCGGAACTCCTGATCCTCGGCATCGGTCAGGTCACGTAGCCCCGCACCGGCAAAGATCTGCAGACTGATCGGTTCTGGGCCGAAGAAGGCACACAGCTCGGCGAGCCGCGCCGCCGTGGGAATCTCGCTGCGTAGCCGCTCCATGGACAGCAGCCAGGTGCGGGCGACTGGCAGGGGGTAGGTCGGGATCTCGCCCTCGAGCAGCAGCGGCCCTGGGCTTCGGTCAAGAAGTTCCAGGTACCGTTCCGCGGTCATCCCGGTCTCGGCGTGCCAGGCGCCGGCGTGCTCGAGCGCCAGCGGAAGGTCCCCCAGCGCCTCGGCGAGCTGCGTGGCGACCTCCGTGGTCAGCGCCGGAGCCCGCCGCCGCAACAACGCGACACTCTCCTCCCGGCTGAACATACCGATCTCCACCCGCTCCTGCCTGCCCTGCCAGCGATGGTTGCGCGAGGTGATGAGCACGTGCCCGGGGCCATGCGGGATCAGTGGCGCCACATCATCGGGGGAGTCGGCGTTGTCGAAGACGAGGAGCCAGCGTCGGTACGGATCACCCCGGCGCAGGGCGTTCACCACCTCGTCAACCGGTTCCCGCCCCTCCCGGTGCGGCAGGCCCAGGTCGGCGGCCAACCGAGCCAGACTGCTGCGGACCAGCGCCGTCTGGTCGCACCCGCTCCAGCAGACCAAATCATAGGACGCCCCGAACCGGAACACATACTCCGTGGCTACCTGCGTCTTACCCACGCCGGCGAGGCCCTGCAGAACCTGGGTACTGACGGGCGCCCCGCCCACCCCGAAAAAGCGGTCGCGCAGCCCGACCAGGAGAGCCTCTCGTCCGATGAAGCTCGGGTTGTGCTCCGGTACCCCTGTCCAGACCTGGGGCGGCGAGCCGGGGAAACGCACGTTCGCCGCCACGCCGATCTCCCGGCGGAGTTGCGTGGCCCGGCGGGTCGGACGTCCCGTCGCGGCAAGCAGCGTCTGCCGTGCGGGCGCCTCGTCGAAACCGACGAGGTCGGCATACTCCCGGTTGGTGAACTCGGCCGGCAGCTGGAAGTCCTCGATGCGGACGGGCACGAGCAGCCGACCCGTCCCGTCCGGATCGCTCGCGACCGTCCTGCGCCATCTCTCCAACGCCGGCGGTGAGCGGACGTACGCCGATGACAGGATGACGACTGTTCGGAAATGACCGGCCGCGGGGACGGCGCCCTGATCGATCCGGTTCCCGGTGCCCGGGCCCGCCTGTTCCAGCCTCGTGGCGAAACCGGCGCTCTCGAGCTCGGTGGCGATCCAGTCCGCCCAGTTCCGGTCGGCGGAGGCGTAGCTCACCACGATGTTAGTCGGGATGGACACCGTGGTCCGCTCGAAGACCGCGAGATTGCGGCGGCGCTGCGTCTCGTCCAGCGTCGCGAGGGAGCGGACCTCCCCGTTGGTCAGGTACGAGGTAAGCCTTTCATAGGCGGCGAGAAGAGTGCCCTCCTGCAACGGGCGGTCCCCGAAGACCGCCAGGATCTCCTCGTACGCATAATACGGCTTGTATGGAACCTCCACATCGCCCCAGTACCGTTCCTTCTCCCGGGCGCTCATGTTCCGCAGAAACGGATCGAAGATCGCACGGGCGAAGTCCCGGCCCAGCTCAAGTTTTTTCTGCTCACCGTCCTCGACCCGCATGGGCACCGGTAGATGGCCGATTTCACCGTCCTTGTCCTGTGCGCTGATCGACTGGGCGACGGCGGCGGCACCCTCGATGCTGGGTACTGAGTGTGAAGCAGTTTACGACGATATCGGGCAACTGCACGGTGCATATTCCGGCGGTGTCGCTCAGCCCGGTCCGGCTGTCGATGAGGATCCAGTCGTAGGACGACCGCATGTTCTCCGCGAGTGCGTCGATGAAATCGGCCCCGTTGTGCGTGTCGTAGAAGGTGCTCCAGTCGAAGGTGCTGAGCCGGCGGGAGTAGGCTGCGTCGTGACGACCGGAGCAGACGAAGTCGATTGTGCCGTTGGCCGGAAAGGACCAGGTCAGAGACACCGCGTACGGCATGATCGCGGTCGCCCGCTCGAACCAGTCTTCCTCGCCGGCGGTCGGCGGCGACATCACCGTCGCGGTGAAATCCCAGATCATGTCCATGACGCCGCGGGTCGTCCGCAGATCCGGGTCGTGGTGGAACGGATGGAAGGACCGGTGGAGCCCGGGCGCCTCCAGATCCCAGTCGACGACGAGCACCCGCCGTCCGTTGCTGGCGAGCAGCCATGCGACGTTGGCGAGCACCATGGATCGGCCCGTGCCGCCCTTGTAGGCATAGAAGGTGACGATGCGTCCCGAATCCCGTTCGGTTCACTGGCGCCCTCTCCTACGGGCCGTTGAGGAACGGACGGCGGCGGTGGCTCGGCGGGCGCTGGCGGAAGATGGTCTGGCCGGCGAAGATGCGCTCGTGCAGATCCGTCAGGATCTGCACGAGCGCATCCGCGAACTCCTCGTGGGACTGC
>NZ_CDWRCM010000236.1:3514-6530 GCF_977927585.1 Frankia sp. CcWB2
TTGTTCGGCAGGGTGCTGGCGAGGGTCTCGAACAGCCGTTCTCTGTTTTCGTGCGTCTCCTCGTCGTCCGGATTCCAGGGCACGAGCACCCCGGTCGTCGGTTCGTTCCGCTGGTCGTATTCGAGCAGCGCGGTACGGAACGGTTCCATGGTGGCGGTCCACAGATCGACGATGAAGACGACGATCTCGTTGCGCGTGCGCGACCGCTTGAGCAGCGTGGAGATGCCGGTCTGCAGCATGACGATGTCCGAAGACATCTCCTGGCCCGCGGCGATGAACTGGGCGGAGACGCAGACCCGTTGCTTGTGATGCGGATGGTAGGGCTTCCACTCGTCGTACTGGCTGCCGTAGTAGCTCAAGTGCCGGCGCAGGGCGGCGAGTTCGCTGGCCGAGGTCACGGCGAGAACGAAGGTGACTCGCTTCAGACCGCCGACGTGGTCGGCCGGCTCCGGGCCGGCTTCCTGCGTGCGGACAGCGGTGGAAGGTCCGTCCCGGTCACCACGGGGCCCAATGTACGTGGCCGGCCCGGTTCCCGCCGTCGACTCGAGGATACTTGTCGGCCCGGTCACCGGGTGTGTCGTGGGTTCGGTACCGGCCAGACCCGTGCCCTGGTCTGCCTCTGCCTCGGTCGAGGCCACCGAGTGCGGCGGCGGGACCGGGTCCTGGATCAACTCCGGCACCTCGGACCGAGGCGGGACAGGGCGCCGGTCACCCCATTGATCAAACGCGCTGGGCACGGTGTCGAAGCCGGGGATCTCCGCCATGGGCGGCAGAGCGGTCTCTGCCGCGAGTCGTACGATCCGATCGGACAAAGCTACCAGGAACTCCTGGTACTCGTCGTGGTTCCGGTTCAGCTGGAGAAGATACCGTAAGCCGAACTTGGCGTACTCCTGGCCGAGATCTTCGTGATTGTACTGCAGCCGGGCCAGAATCGAGGGCGGCGGGCGTAAGGGGATCCACATCACTGGTAGGAGGACGGGTGCCCGCCCCGCGCCCGTCTCCTCCAGGTGGCGGAGGCGGTCCTCGAAAACTTGCCATTCCCGGCCGCAGTACTCACTTGTAAAAAAGGTGGGGGAGCATATGGCGACGAAAGTTCGGCAGCGGGCCAACGCCGAGGCGAGTTCCCGTGACCAGGCGTCGCCCGGTCGGATACTCGAGGTATCGAGAAACCCCACCTCGTCTGCCCTCGGATGCCCGCAGCGGGCCCGGACCTCGTGCCGCAGATCCCGGAAGAAGCGGGCGAGAAACGGGCCGTCCTCGCCGTCCGCGCGGGCGTAGCTGAGAAAGAAGTACAGCGGCGGCCCGTCCGTCGCCTCAGGCATGTCCGTCGGCATCGGGCCCGGCAGGCCGGTCGAACCGTAGTCGGTCTGGCCGACCGGGGGCATCGGAGCGGTCTTTTCCGGTACGAGGCGGTCGCTCACCCCTCGATCTGTGAATGATCTCCCCCGGCACCGAGGCCCCCTCTTTCCAACACGGTGTGGCCGGAACGCGCTGCGACCACACGTCACAACCTGTGCGGGTGCAGGCAAGTGAGAACTGAGTCTACGGCGTGGTCTCCCAGCCGGTTGTCGTCTAGATTTCAGGTGTGGACGGCGGTGACCGGCGGCAAAGTGCAGCAGGCGCTGCGGTGTCAGGTGCCGCTCTCGTGGTCTGTCCGGGAAACCAGCAAAGGACGGGATGGGGGACCGGCGGATCCGGGTCGATGTCGTCGTCGCCGGGCAGGCCCGGACGACGGTTCGTGCCATGGTTCGGATAGCGCGCACCACACCGCGACCCAGGTTAGATTGGATGACAGGGGTGGCGGAGGAGGTCAGCGGGTGAACGAGTCGTCCGACATCGAGACGCTCCTGCTCGAGGTGAGCGAGATAGTTCCTCTCGAGGCGAGGGCCACGGAATTTCCCGTGTTGAGTTGGGGGCTACGACGGGTCTGTCGCGAGGCGGCGAGGTCGTCGCCCCCGTCGAGTGGGTTCAGCTCCAGGATCCTGAAACAGGATGACGGACAGCCGGGGTGTCCACCATAACGACCGGGACCGCGGGGGGGTGGCCATATGGCTTCCTGCGCCACGACGTACTCGGCCGATCGGGCTGGCGGGCAATGCCCTTCAGCCAGTTCGTGCTGAAGGTGCACAGCCGCTGCAATCTTTCCTGCAGCTACTGCTATGTCTACCACCAGGCCGATCAGGGCTGGCGGGGGCAGCCGCTCGTCATGAGCCCGCAGCTCGTGGCGGCCGCGGCCGCGCGGGTCGGGGAGCATGCCCGCCGTCACAATCTGCCCGCGGTGAAGGTGATCCTGCACGGCGGCGAGCCGCTGCTTGCCGGCGCCGAGCTGCTGGAGTCGGTCGTCATGGCGTTCCGCGCCGCCGCGCCGCCGGGTACGGACGTCACGTTCAGCCTGCAGACCAACGGCGTGCTGCTCGACGAGAGGTTTCTCGATCTCTGCCGCACCCATACGATCATGGTGGGCGTGAGCGTCGACGGCGCCCTCGCGCACCACAACCGCCGGCGGGTGCTGCGCAATGGCGCGGAGAGCCTCTCCGGCACCGTGGCCGGACTCGAACGACTCACCTCCGATCGCTTCCGGGCCGTTTTCGGCGGACTGCTCGGCGTCGTCGATCCGACGAGTGACCCGCTCGAGGTCTACGAGAGCCTGCTCGCCTGGCGGCCACCCGCCGTCGACTTCCTCCTGCCCCACGGGAACTGGACGACCCGCCCACCCGGCCGGCCGGCGGACGAGCAGGCCACGCCTTATGCCGACTGGCTCATCACGCTGTTCGACCGTTGGTACTCCGCGCCCGAGCACGAGACCAATCTCAGGCTCTTCCAGGAGATCATCACGCTCCTGCTCGGCGGCCACAGCCAGGTGGAGACGGTGGGGCTCTCGCCGTCCACCGTCGTCGTCCTCGAGACCGACGGCTCGATCGAGCAGGTCGACGCCCTGAAATCCGCCTATCACGGGGCGGCATCGACGGGTCTGCATGTGATCCGGGATGATTTTGACCGAGTGTTGCGGGGTCTT
>NZ_CDWRCM010000237.1:0-6141 GCF_977927585.1 Frankia sp. CcWB2
GGCCGCCAGGGCGCACTCGCCGACGGCGTAGATGTGCTCGTCGCTGGTGCGGCAGCCCTCGTCGACGACGATGCCGCCGCGATCCCCGACGTCGAGTCCGCACTCGCGGGCCAGGGCGTCCCGCGGGCGGATCCCCGCCGAGAACACGACGACGTCGGTGTCGAGGCCGGCCAGCCCCTCGGGGTGACGGGCGAAGACCATCCGGGTGACCCGCCCGTCGGGATCGGCCTCGATCCGCTCGGTGGCCGTGTCGGTGTGGACGCCGATCCCGAGCCCGGTGATGTGGGCTCGCAGCGTCTGCCCGCCGGCCTCGTCGACCTGGGCCGGCATCAGCCGGGGCGCGAACTCGACGACGTGAGTAGCCAACCCCAGGCTACGCAGCGCGTTCGCCGCCTCTAGGCCGAGCAGACCGCCACCGACGACCACACCGGTCCCGGTCCGGCTACCCCGCGCCGAGGCGAAGATCGCCTCTAGGTCCTCGATCGTGCGGTAGACATGGCAGCCGGTGGCCTCCCGGCCGGGTACCGGCGGGACGAACGGGTAGGAACCGGTCGCAAGCACCAGCACGTCGTACCGGTAGGTGCGGCCAGCACCGGTGGTCACCGTCCGGGCGGCCCGATCGACGGCGACGACCGGTTCACCGAGACGCAGCCGCAGCCGGGGGTGTTCGAGGAATCCGTCCTCGACGAGGCTGAGGTCCTCCGCGGTCGCCCCGGTGAAGTACGCCGAGAGGCCCACCCGGTCATAGGCGGGCCGAGGTTCCTCGGCGAGGACCGTGATATCCCATCGCCCCTCGACGTCGCGGTCCCGCAGCGCCGCCAACAACCGATGCCCCACCATGCCGTGGCCGACGACCACCAATGATCGAGAAGACATCCGCGCACCACCCGCACGTCCGAACCGATGGGTGCCGGTCCAAACGGGCACCCGCTACGGCCAGAACCGTACGAACCCAGGATGTCAACACCGACTCGAAGTCAGGTCGGTCCGGATACAAGGCATGCACTCCACGACACGACGGGATGTGAGATGCCCGACGAACGCTCGATGCGGACGTCGTGAATACGCAACGGTGCCGGTTAACACCGGCGTTGCACACCGGCAAGCGCGTGGACATGGCCGTGTCCGATCCTGCGGTGACCGGGGGATCGGCGCGGGACCCCAGGCCAGGAGGTAGCCTCGTGACAACCTGTAGTCCCGGGTGGCCCGACATCGGCGACCGGTCCGGCGCACCCGGAACCGCCGGAACCACCGGAACACCCGGAACCACCAGCGCGCCCGGAACGTCCCCGGCATCGGCGACATCGACGGAGCCGGCCGTCAGCGCCGGGCTGCCACCGCTGCTCGGCTTCACCGTCGGGGTCACGGCCGCGCGTCGCCGCGACGAACTCGCGAACCTCCTCGAACGGCGCGGAGCCCGGGTGATCCATGCCCCGGCCCTGCGCATCGTGCCGCTCGCCGACGACAGCCTGCTGCTCGCCGCGACCCGGGAGTGCCTCACCCGGCCGCTGGACGCAGTGATCGCTACGACGGCAATCGGCTTCCGCGGCTGGGTGGAGGCCGCCGAGGGCTGGGGGGTCGGCGAGCGGCTGCGCGACCGGCTGGACGGCGCCCGGCTGTTCACCCGAGGGCCGAAGGTCACTGGCGCCGTCCGGGCCGCGGGGCTCACCGAATGCTGGTCGCCCCGCTCGGAATCCGGCGCCGAGCTCGTCGCCCATCTGCTCACGGAGAACCTGGCCGGGCTGCGCATCGCGGTGCAGCTACACGGCGAGCCGTTGCCAGACATGGTCGAGGGGCTGCGCGCGGCGGGTGCCGAGGTCGTCGAGATACCGGTGTACCGGTGGGAACCACCGGACGATCTGCGGCCGGTCCGCCGGATGGTCGAACTCATCGTCACCGGCGGGGTCTCCGCGGTCACCTTCACCAGCGCGCCCGCCGTGGTGAGCCTCCTACGGATCGCCCGGGAGATGGGACAGTTCGACGAACTGCTGACCGCGTTGCGGGGCGAGGTGCTGCCCGCGTGCGTGGGTCCGGTCTGCGCCGCCCCCCCTCGAACGGCAGGGCGTGGCGACGGTGGCCCCGGACCGGTTCCGGCTCGGAGCACTCGTGCGCACGCTGTCCGACGAACTCCCGCGTCGCCGGGGGCGGACCGTCGAGGCCGCGGGGCACGTGCTGCGGGTCCAGGGCGCGGCAGTGATCGTCAACGGCGAGCCGGTGATGCTCGCACCCAGGACCGCGGCGGTCCTCGACGCGCTGACCGAGCGTCCCGGTCGGGTGCTGTCCCGAGCCGAGCTGCTGCGCCGGACGGGCACGGCCGGGCTCACCGACGAACACGCGGTCGAGATGACCGTCGCCCGGTTACGCACCGCGCTGGGACCGGCCGGCCGCGTGGTCGAGACCGTCATCAAGCGGGGCTATCGGCTCGCGGTCGTGTGAGAGAGCACGCGGTAACTGCCAGGCCCCGGACCCCGGACCCCAGTTCCCGCGTTCCCCGTCGTCAGGCGCCTCGGCCGAGCCGCCAGCGCGCCGCTCGATATGCCCGCCACCCCGACTGCAGTCCTCGCCGGGCGCTGAGCAGGGCGTCGCGATGCCCCTGGGAAACGAGCCGAAGGATGTCGGCCGCTCCAGCGGCCCGATTGACGATCAATCGACTGATGGCGAACCGGGACGACGTCGGTTGATGAATGCGGTACCCGACCTCACAGGCCGATTCGAACCCGGCGGCCGCGACGACATGGCGCACCGACGCGCAGTGATAACCGAAGGGGTAGCAGAAACTGTCCGGACGCCGGCCGGTTCTCTCCTCGATCAGCCGCCGGCTGGCGGTGACGTCGTACCGCGCCAAGGCGGTCGGCACCACGTCGAGCTCCAGATGACGGTGACCGTGCGAGCCGAGCTCGATGCCCTCTCCGGCGAGCGCGGCGAGGTCGGACCAGTCCAGCAGAGGAGGTTGCGCTCGGTGTAGCCATCCAGCCAGGTGGCGCGCCGGCCAACGAAGGCGGTCGGCACGTACAGGGTAGCGCTGGCACCGATCGCCCGCAGAGCGGGCACCGCGGTGGTGACGAAGTCCTCGAAGCCGTTCTCGAAGGTGATCACCACCTGGCGGCGGGCGGGATGCGCCAGCGCGTCAGTGAGACCGGTGAGGTGGTAACCGCTTTCGGCGAGGGCCTCGAGCTGCTCGGCGAAGGCACCGGGAGGGAGCTCCCAGCGTCGGAAGTCCGCACTCACCGAATCACCGACGCCGTGGTACATAAGGACGGGCAGGGGCATCGTGGGCGCACCGTCGAACACGCCGGAGGCGGCGCCGGACGCCGCGGGCGCCAGGGAGGTCACGGCTTTCCCGTACCGGCGAGACTGGCCATCCTGCCCGGATTTGCACCGTTATTTCCACACAGATACATGCGTGCATTCGTGTGCAGGGACACAGACCGCACTCCCTCCGCGACAGCGGTTCGCAATCGTGAACGACCAGGTGACACGGGCGTACATCCCATCGAGTGAAGCAGTAGACGGACCAGATCAAGACACCGAAACTAAAACATCGACCGGTCCGCGAACTACCCGGAACTCTACACGTGTATACCCGGCATGCCAATGGCGTCAGGAGATCCGGTGGAGTCCTCCCCCGACGCCGGGCCGGGCCGCCGGCCGAGCCTACGTCACACCGGCGTTCCCACCACGGCCGGATCTTTGTCTTTTCACCGTCCGTTCCCCGAGAGGCAGGCAGCATTCGGATGCCGTCCCGGAAACGGGAGACCTCCGGACCTCCGGAACCGGAACGCCGGGCGCGTATCGTCCCGCCGGGCCACGAGCGCCCGGACGGTGCGGCGAGGATTGCCCACTCAGCCCGGAACCAGGCGCATCCCGGGCGTCGGCAAAAGCTCCGAAGAACCCTCTCACGCCTGATTCTCGACCGACCGCCGCCACCGGATCTCCGCGTCGATGAAATCATCGAGCTCGCCGTCGAGAACACCGCTGGTATTCGAGGTCTCGGTGTCGGTACGCAGATCCTTCACCATCTGGTACGGGTGGAGGACATAGTTACGGATCTGTGATCCGAAGGAGACGTCCTGTGGCCCGCCGGTGATGCGCTGTTTCTCCGCCGCTTCCTCGGCCCGCCGCCGCTCCAGGAGCTTCGCCTGCAACACGATCATCGCAGCGGCCTTGTTCTGGAGCTGGCTGCGCTCGTTCTGGCACGTCACCACGATGCCCGTGGGCAGATGCGTGATGCGGACCGCGGAGTCGGTGGTGTTGACCCCCTGTCCACCCGGGCCGGACGAACGGAAAATATCGATACGCAGATCCTTGTCGTCGATGTCGACCTGGTCGGACAGCTCGACGACCGGGGTGACCTCCACCCCGGCGAAGGAGGTCTGCCGCCGGTTCTGGTTGTCGAACGGCGAAATCCGGACGAGCCGGTGCACCCCGTGCTCACTGCGCAGCGTCCCGTACGCATAGGGCGCCTTGACCTGGAAGGTTGCCGACTTCAGACCCGCCTCCTCAGCCTCGGAGGTGTCAAAGACCTCCGTGGCGTAGCCATGCCGCTCGGCCCACCGCAGGTACATCCGAAGCAACATCGCCGTCCAGTCGGCCGCGTCCACCCCGCCGGCCCCGGCCGAGAGCTGCACGATCGCGTCCCGCTCGTCGTACTCGCCGGACAGCAGGGTCCGGACCTCGAGACCGGCGATGTCATTGGACAGCCTGGGAAAATCGGCTGCGGCCTCGGCGAGTAGATCCTCGTCGCCGAGGTCCGCGGCGGCGGCGATGTCGTCGAGACGGCGACGCAGCCCCTCCACCCTGGCGATGTCCCCGCGCGTCGACGACAACCTGCGGGTGACAGCCTGGGCCCGGTCCTGATCGGACCAGAGGTCGGGGTCCGCAGCCTGACGCTCCAGATCCTCGGCGCGACGGCGCAACCCCTCCACGTCGAGAACCGTCTCGATGCCGGTCAACGTGGCATCCAGCTGTTTGATCTCCTCGGACAGGTCGACGGCCATGCTGTTCACCTTACCGGCGGCACTCGGGGGCCACCGCCAGGACGGATCTTGCCCGCCCGGGCGGGAGCCGGCCGAGCTCGCATCGGCGTCGCGCCGAGCCCCGCGGCGACCTCCCCGCGGTCTCCCGGCAGCATCCCGGCGGCATCCCGACCGGGAAACATCATCATGGCGAAACATGCAATGACTCGACGACACGAGGATGAAACATTCGCAGGATGCCACGAGAATTTCGGCCAACCGGCGCCCGCACTGCGGACAATCGTTGCGGCGGCCCCAGGCAGTCAGGCGGTTCAGCCATCCGACAACAACCTCCGACAACAACCGACGCCAATCCCTGAAGAGACACGTACCACATCGCCGAGTGCGCACAACTCGGCGCGTCCGCGGCCCCCGAACGATACCGTCGAAGACGGCGCTTCGCGCACGAATACGTGAACGCCGGGTTTCGTCGGGACAGTGCGGCCTCGCGACCATATGGGTGTCGGATGCGGAGAGCTCAGCTGCAGAGAGCTCAGACGCATCGACCGGTGCGCGTGTACACCGGTCGATGTCGCCGGGACGGGACGGGACGAAGGCTCGAGGACCGGCCACTACCACGGGGAAGAGGAGGAAGGCCGCCGTGAATAACCGGATCTGTCGTCCGAGCGATCGGATCACGCCGTTGGCGGCGACGACTCACCGCCCCGTCGCGTGCCGGCGGAAGGCCGCGATCATTCCCGCAGGAGCACGGAGGGTCCCATCGTGTCGGAGGTCTCGGAGGTCGCGGACCGACGCTCTGTCCTGGTTGCCACCGGCCTCGCGGCGGTGGGCTCCGTGAGTCTGCGCGACGACGCATCCGGCCTGCACGAGGCCTGCATGGCCGCCCTGACCGCGACGGTCAGGGCCTACGAGACGTCTGATCTGATCACTACCACGTCCGCCCTGGTCTCGTTGGAGCGCACGACACAGACCGTGCCCCGGGAGCACCGGCTGCGCGGCCGGCCATCGCTGGAGTGGATGCGGCTGCACGCGGCGGTCACGACGGTGGCGGCCGCCACCGCCTACGACCGCGGCAAACACTCCGACGCCGCCGTGCGGGCCGACCGGGCCGCGGCGCTCGCCCGGGCGGCCGGGGACGGGCCACTCGCCGCCCGCGCCCTGGCCC
>NZ_CDWRCM010000238.1:0-592 GCF_977927585.1 Frankia sp. CcWB2
TCGTACGTGTTCGTCGACGCCGCCGACGGGCACGGCCTGTCTGGTTAGATTGAGGGCCGCACCGACGCCGCCGCGCTGACTGTTTGCGCCGGGACGAGCGGGTTCCGGCCTGATGGCCGTCGCCAGCTCGCCTCGGCGCAAACAGATTCAACTCTCGCCATTTTCGTGGGATGTTGTCAGCGGCGCAGCGGCGGTGTGACGGGCTCGGGCTGAGGGGCCACGGCCGCCTGGGCTGCGTCCGCGAGCAGCCGGCGCTCTTCAGCGGTCGCCAACAATCCCCCGGGCGCGACAAAACGGGAGGCTACATAGTCCGCTTCGGTAGTGGGTATCGGCACCCGGGTGCGGACAGCCCGTATGCACACCCGTACCGCATCGGCGAGCACGACGAGCACCAGCAGGGCGAACACTATCGCCATGATCCCGTCCAAGGTCGAGTTCTGGACGACTTTGTGCATGTCGCTGATGCTCTTCGCGGGCGCCAGAACCCTGCCTTCGTCGAGCGCGTCGGCATAGCGGTTCCGTTGGGCGAAGAAGCCGAGCTTGGGATCGTCCGAGAAAACCTTCTGCCAGGCCGCGGTGAAGGTGACGGCGA
>NZ_CDWRCM010000238.1:823-3132 GCF_977927585.1 Frankia sp. CcWB2
AGCGCGCTGCTCAGCCAGACCCCGGGCCACCAGCTCACCCGGCCGATTGGCTTCCACACGTTCCCGAGCATGTCCTGCAACATGAATCGGCCGACCCGGGTGCCGGCGTCGACAGTGGTCAGGATGAACAATGCCTCGAACATGATCGCGAAGTGGTACCAGAAGGCGGCGAGGCGACCGCCCCCGAATGCGCCTGAAAGGATGTTGGACATGCCGACAGCGAGCGTCGGTGCACCTCCGGTGCGGGCTACCAGCGTCGATTCGCCGACGGCCCGGGCCGCGGATTCGAGGGCGTCCGGGGTGATGGTGAAACCGAGGTTGGTGACCGCGGACGCAGCCGACGCCGCGGTCTTGCCGACGACCCCACCGGGCGCATTCATGGCGTAGTAGAGGCCCGGGCTGAGCACCGCCGCCGCGATCAGCGCCATCAGTGCGACAAGGGACTCGGTCAGCATCGCCCCATAACCGATGAGCCGGACCTGGGACTCCTTCTGGATCATCTTCGGCGTGGTGCCGGACGCGATGAGGGAGTGGAATCCGGACAGGGCACCGCAGGCGATGGTGATGAAGAGGAACGGGAACAGGCTGCCGGCGAACACCGGCCCGTTTCCCCTGGTCGCGAAAGTACTGATTGCGTCCGCCTGAAGTACCGGAAATTCGACGAGAACGCCGATGGCGAGCAGCCCGATGGTGCCGACTTTCATAAAGGTCGAGAGGTAGTCGCGGGGCGCGAGCAGGAGCCACACCGGCAGCACCGAGGCGACAAAGCCGTAGCCGACGAGGCAGGCGACCAGTGCCTTCGGGCTGAGTGTAAAGGCGGAGGCGAGGGCGGAGTCCTGGATCCAGCGGCCGCCGACAAGGGCCGCGAACAGTCCGGCGACACCGACGGCGGTGGCCTCAGCGACCCGGCCGGGTCGCAGCACCCGCAGGTAGATGCCCATGAACAGGGCGATCGGGATGGTCATTGCGATCGAGAAGGTGCCCCATGCAGAGGCGGCGAGCGCGTTCACCACGACAAGCGCCAGCACCGCCAGCAAAATGATCATTATGGCGAAGACAGCCACCAGTGCCGCTGTCCCGCCCACCGGGCCGATCTCGTCGCGCGCCATCTGGCCCAGGCTCTTGCCGTCCCGCCGCATGGAGAAGAACAACGTCACCATGTCCTGCACGGCACCGGCGAAAATAACACCGGCGATGATCCAGATCGTCCCGGGCAGATACCCCATCTGTACGGCGAGCACCGGGCCGACGAGCGGACCGGCCCCGGCGATGGCAGCGAAGTGGTGGCCAAACAGGACCCGCCGGTCGGTCGGCTGGTAGTCGACGCCGTTGTCGAGGCGTTCGGCCGGCGTCGCCCGGCTGTCATCCACCCGCAGCACCCGGTTTGCGATGAACCGGGCGTAGAAGCGGTAGGCGATGGCGAAGGATCCCAGGCCGGCGAGCAGGATCCACGCCGCAGAGATCGACTCGTGGCGGGACATCGCGAGCACAGCCCAGCTGATCGCGCCGGCCGCCGACACCGTGGTCCAGATGGCTATCGAACGGAGCCGGCCGGTCCTCCGGCCAAGGCCAGGCCCACGACCGCCGCCAGGCGGAAGGCCGGTTCCGGCAGTATCGAGACGGGTAGTCATACGAGGCGTCCTTTGGCGAGAGCGGCCCGGCCGAGCAGGTCAGCGAGCCCGACATCGGGCGGCAGGTCGGTGCTGAAGTGCCGGAAGCCGAGCCGCGAGCGGCAGTCGACTGTGACATCGCGGCCCAGGAGGAACGGATAGGCGAGTGGATGGGCTACGGCGCTGCCACCGGGATCCGCGTCCACCGGGCGGAAGCCCCGGTGCCGCGGCACGAGCGCCCGCGGCGCGGTGCGCAGCCACAGTTGACCGGTGCAGGCGCAGCACAGCCCCAGCGGGGCCCAGTCAAAAACGACTACCTCGCCCTCGCGGAGCGCCGCGCGGGCCCGGTCGGTGAACCGGATCATCGCAGGCCTTCCGGCGCCGTCCCCCGACTGTGCAGCCGCCAAGCGGCGGCGGTCAGCAGCGCGCTTAAGGGCACCCAGGCAAGCTGATACCAGTAAAAGAACGGCACCCCGGCCAGCCGTGGCTCATCCTGCGCATAAAGCGGGACCGCCAGCAGGGCTGCGAACGGTGTCCCGAGGCACGCGACCGCGGCGGTTCGCCGCCGACGTGCCGCCGCGCGGGCCGGACGACCGGCGGCCGGCCGGCCTGTTGCAGGCACGGGCGCTGCCGGGACGCCTGCCGCGGAGTTCGCCGGGGCACCCCGCTGGGTGTCCCGGCCCTGCTCATCGTGCCACA
>NZ_CDWRCM010000238.1:3543-6752 GCF_977927585.1 Frankia sp. CcWB2
GAAGTTTACGGCTTGTTTCGGGATGATGTCGTGTCAACCGCGCCGGCTCGGTGCGCAACTGGAATAAGGACCGGGCGGGACGACCGGGCGGGCTTCCACCGGCAACCTCGCCGCGCCGCACGGGAAGCCGCGTGTAACGGAGGGTGTTCGGATGGCCGACGGGACGACCGTGGCGGGATTCACCGTCGTGATAGCAGGCACTTCGTTACTATCGGTAAGGACGCGCGCGTTCTATCGGCGGGACGAGCTCCCCTCGCCGGAAGGGTGGGCGCTCGCAGGGCGCCCGTTCGGTGGCGTTCTGACCTGGTTCCTGCTCGGCGGTGCGATCTACACCGCATATACCTTCGCCGCGGTGCCCGGCCTCGTCTACGGGGTGGGCGCTCTCGGCTTCTTCGCGCTGCCCTATACGATCATCGTCTATCCGCTAGCCTTCGTGCTCCTCCCACGTCTGGCGGAGACGGCTCGGCGCCACGGCTACGTCACGGTGGACGACTACGTGCGGGAACGCCACCGGTCGCCGCTGCTCGCGCTCGCCGTGGCGCTGACCGGAATCGTGGCCACCACGCCGTACATCGCGCTGCAGTTGGTCGGCGTCCGCGCGGTGCTCGTTGCCGGCGGCCTCATCCCGCCTGGGCTGCCCGGCGACCTGGTGCTGGCCTCGGTGTTCGGGGTGCTCGCCGTCGCGACCTATCACAGCGGCATCCGCGCTCCGGCACTCGTCTCGGTCGCCAAAGGAATTCTGATCTTCCTGGCGGTCTTCGCCGTGGTCGGACTCGTCCTAGCCAGGCTCGGCGGACCCGGCGAGATCTTTGCTGCGGCACGGCGGAACATAGCCGCGGACGGCTTGCCGGATCCGTCACTCACGCTGGAGCCGTCGACGTTCGCCGCGTTCGCGAGCCTCGTGCTCGGCTCGGCGATGGCCCTGCTGGTGTACCCACACGTGCTCACCGCCGCCTTCGCGGCGAAGAACCCCGACGTCCTGCGCCGCTCGGCGGTCACCCTGCCGGCCTGCTCGGACTCTTCGGGCTGCTCGGCGTTGCCGCCTTGGCCGCGGGGGTACGCGCACCCCGCGGGCAGGCCGAAGCAGCTGTCCCGCTGCTCGTCCAGCAGCTGGCCCCGCCGGTTGCCACCGGCGTCGTCTTCGGCGCGCTCGTTGTCGCGGCGCTCGTCCCCGCGGCCGTGATGTCGGTGGCGGTCGCTATGCTCTTCGTCCGCAACGTATACGTCGAGTATTTTCACCCCACGGCCACCCCCAAGCATCAGGTCCGGGTGGCCCGCGGTGCCTCGCTGGTGACAAAGATCGGGGCATTCGCCTTCGTGCTCGGTCTGCACGACCAGGATGCCATCGATCTGCAGCTGCTGGGCGGGGTCTGGATACTCCAGACCTTCCCGGCGGTCGGGATCGTCCTGTTCTCCACCTGGCTGCATCGCGGTGCGCTGCTCGCCGGATGGGCGGTAGGAATGGCGGCGGGAACCTGCCTGGTAACCTCCGGCGAATTCTCCGCGGTGGTGAACCTGCACCTGTTCGGGGCGTCCGTGCCGCTGTACACGGCGCTCCTCGCGCTCGGGCTGAATCTGGCGGTCGCCACCGCGCTCACCCCGGTCCTTCACCGCGTCGGCGTGGCCCGAAGCAGCCGGATATCCCAGGTGGACCGACTCCCCCGGCCGGACGCGCCGGGATGGCGGTGAGGGGACGTAATGAAGTAACAAATACGTGATCGAGAGCATCATCGCAGGTCACAGGCCTGTGGAGGGTTCGAAACGCGCAAGTTATTTCATTTCGACTCCTGAGCGGCGGTGCAGGGCATCCTCAAAGATCCAGCAGCCGTCACTGCCGGCGACGCCGCTACTCTGCTGCCGGCCGGGGAGATCCAGGTGAATCTTCACGATCTTGATCGGGAGACCGCCCTCACGCGACTCTTCAATACCCACTACGTCTCATTGGTACGACTGGCCGCCCTCCTCGGCGCGGACGACCCGGAGGATATCGCCGCGCAGGCGTTCTACGAGCTCTACCGGCGCTGGCGAAAACTGCGGGACTCGACCGCCACCCTGCCGTATCTACGTAGCATAGTCTGCAATCTCACCCGAATGCGACTACGCCATCTCCAGGTCGTCCGAAAACATCTGGAATGGCCATCAGGCCAGGTAGAATCGGCGGAGACGCAATCGCTGCTGCGACACGAACAGCGAGCTGTAGTCGTCGCGTTACAGCGGCTTTCGCCGCGCCAGCGGGAGGCCCTGGTACTGCGGCACTGGCTCGGCCTGAAGGAATCCGAGATAGCCGCGGTCATGGGGATTTCCTGCGGCGCAGTGAAATCCCCATGCGGCCCGGGGAATGGCGGCGCTGTCCCGCGCGATGGAGTCCCAGACATGACGTATCACACCGGGCCGCTCAACGACACCGAACGACGGCTGCGCGACGCCCTGGACGCTCTCGCCGACGGCGTGCCCGTGTCGCCCGACGCCTACCGGCGGGCGCGGGCCACCTGGCGCCGCCGCGAGCGCCGCAGGCGGCTCATCCTCGCCGTCGTCATCGCGGTGGTCTTCACCTTCGCGAACCTGGTCGGCCTGTGGGCGCTCAACCACTGACCGGTGTGGACGTCGCCCGACCGCAGGCTGTGACACACCCGCGTCGCTCCACCTTGTGAATCCTCGCAAGCACGCTTACGCCACACCTCTCCCCTTGACGTGCGCTACTGTGGTGCTCACGGTGTTAAGTGAACAATAGCTAGCCCATGGAGCGATGATGAGCGGTCGGGTGATGGTGGCGGGCGTCGGCATGGTGCCGTTCGCGACGCCGAGCAGGAGCGACAGCTACGACGTGCTGGCCGAGGGGGCGGTCAGGGCGGCGTTGGCCGATGCTGGGATCGACCTGGCTGCGGTCCAACAGGCGTACGCCGGCTATGTGTACGGCGACTCGACGAGCGGGCAGAAGGCGCTGTACCGGGTGGGGATGACCGGGGCGCCGGTGGTGAACGTGAACAACAACTGCTCGAGTGGGTCGTCGGCGCTGTTCCTGGCGCGGCAGGCGGTGGCTTCCGGGGCGGCGGACTGCGTGCTGGCGTTCGGGTTCGAGCAGATGCGGCGCGGCGCGCTGACGATGCAGTGGGACGACCGGCCCAACGCCTTCGGGCGGTTCGACGAAGTGGTCACCAAGGTGCAGGGCGAGGTCGAGGGGGTGCCGTTCGCACCGCGGTACTTCGGCT
>NZ_CDWRCM010000239.1:0-6074 GCF_977927585.1 Frankia sp. CcWB2
TAGGAGTCCGACTCGGGGGGTCGGGGATGTGTATAGGGAACAGATCCAGGGGTAGGGAACGGTAACCACCGACGCTGTGGCGATGATCCGGTCGTAGGGAGCCCGACCGGGAAACCCCGCCGCGCCGTCCCCGACGACCACCGTCACCGGACGGCCGATTCTGGCGAGGGCCGCGCGGGCCTGCCCCGCGATTCCCGGATCGATCTCGATGGTGGTGATCTGGCCGGTCGGGGTCCGCTCGGCGAGCAGCGCCGCGTTATAGCCGGTCCCGGTACCGATCTCGAGGACGTTCATCCCGTCCCGCACATCGAGGAGGTCAAGCATCCGGGCCATGACCCACGGCGCGCTGCTGGAACTGGTCGGTATGACGTCCCTACCGTCGTACCTGCCCGTCCCGTCGTCGACCTGCGTCGTGATCCCGTCGTCGCCGCGGCACAGCTTCGACCACCGCTGTGGATCATCCTGGCGCCGGAGCGGGACCAAGAAGAACCCGTCCTCGTCCCGGACCCAGATTTCATCCGGGATGAAGTCCTCGCGGTTCACCCGGCGGACGCTCACGCCTTCCCTGAGCCCTTGCACACGCCGCAGGAGACGGTCTCGTTCTTGCCGTCGCTGGTCACGGTGATCTTCCCGCTGCCGTTGCAGGTCGGGCAGGCTACCGGTTTCGCGTGCTTACCCACCCGACCGCCTCTCACCTGGGGCCATCTGGGGGTTCGGGCCCACGGCCATGATTCCATCCGGACGGTGCCGCGCGTCAAGGGGCCGCGGCAGCCTCGCGGCCGGGCCGGGAAACTGATCTAACTTGACAATTCTTAATATTTAAGAAATTTGTCGGCATCCGGGCGTGCTGGCCACGACACCCTGACGCCGACGCCGGCGGACGCCGGATCCGGTGGATCTCGCTAGAGCGGGCGGCAGACGTGCGTCAAGGTCCAGTCGGTTCCGGTCCTGGTCGCGGTCCTGGTTCCGGTCGCGGCACCCTCCGTTTTCGGCTGAGTGCCGGTCGTGCCGTCATGACCGTCCGCGCCGATCCGACGGTGCAGGAGGGTCGCCGTCAACGGGGCGACGTCGATCCGCCAGAACATCTCGACCGGGCAGCGCAGGGCGGCCACGAGCACGCCCCGGATGACCGCTGGATGGGTCACCGCGATGATGTGGCCCGGTTCGGTGCTTCGCCGGGCCAGCCAGTTCTCGACGCGGCCAAGCAAGCTCAGTAGGGATTCGCCGCCCGGCGGGGCCACCGCCGGATCGCTGTGCCACCGGCGCAGTTCGTCCGGGGGAATCTCGTCCAGGCTGCGCCCCCGCCACGCCCCGACGTCCAGGTCGCGCAGGGCCGGATCCACCTTGGGGACGATGGGTGGGCCTGGGGCCCGCGGGATGGTGACGTCACCCTTGCGGGCACCGAGGCCCAGGGCGGCGGCGGTCTGACAGGCCCGCGCGGATCCGTCGCAGAGCACCCCTCCCGTCGCGGGAAGCGCGCCGGCCGCGACCGCCTCGGCGGCGCCGACGGCTCGGCGCAGCCCGTCGGCGTCGAGAGGTTCGTCGACAGGGAACCGGGCGGCCCGCAGGGCCGCGGTCGGCGCGCAACTAACCAGGGCCAGCCGCACCGGCGGCACCGATCGCACCGATCGCACCGATCGCGCTGGTGGGGGCCGCGGCACGTCGGGACGCGCGTTCGGTCAACGCGCCGAACAGCAGGCCGATGGCCGCCCAGACGGTCGCCTGGATGGCGAGCGAGGCGATCCGGAACCGCCACAGCACGTCGGCGGGGAAGCCCTCCGGCGTCTCGTGCACGCGGGGCAGGACGGCGTAGACGACGCCCAGGACCACCAGCCCGCCGACGACGGCGGCGATCGTCGCGTTCCAGCCGCCGAGCCGCCGCGCGGCCACACCCGTCCCGACCACGACGATCACCGAGATCAGGATCATGAGGAAGTACAGGACGGTCCGCCGGCCGATCGTGTCGGGATTGCCGATCGCGGGGGGATTCGCCGGGTACTTCAGATCGGGCAGGAGGTAGACCGCGGTGAACCCGGCGAGGGCCACCAGGGCGGCCGTCCCCCGGGGCCCGAGGGCGCCCAGGCGGCCCTGCACGCACGCATACGCCAGGGCGAACATGCCGCCGATGGCGACGGAGAAGAGCAGCAGACCGGTGAACAGACCGAGCGTCGACTGCACGGTCCGGGACACCGGCTCGGACTCCTCGTGCGCGTGAGCGGCGAGACCCACCGCCTCGTGCGCATGAGTGGAGCTCTCGCCCGCCGACTCGAAGGTGATCGCGTGACCGATCTGGCTCTCGCCGAGGGTCTTCGCGACGATGAAGGCGAGCACGCCGGCGACCAGACCGACGAGCATGCCACGGATCAACAGTGTTCGTGCCACAGCGTCTCCTTGCTGGAACAGAGCGGGAGGAGGCGTCAGTGGCGTCAGTGGCAGGGGAAGCCGAGCAGGTGGCGGGCGTCGTGCACGAACTCGTGGACGTAGTTCCCGCCGAAGATTGACAGCGCGCCCTGCTCGGCGCCGACGAAGTACAGCCCGAGCAGCGCCAGCAGCCCGCCGAAGAGCAGGAAGGGCACCAGCTCACGCAGCGGGATGGTCGGCAGGGTCGGCAGTGCCGGCTGGGCGAGCGGTGCGGGGGAGACGGCGGGGTGCGCCATGAGGAGAACCTCCACTGGAATCACGCGTTCCACGGGTAGGACGGGTTCGGGTAATGGGTCTGACTTCCGAGACCGTCCAGGACGGACGGGCCGGTCACAGTGGCGCGACCATGCCGGAATCACACCGGCTTCCATCACACGAACATGTAGAGATAAACAGCGCCATGTAACCCTGTCAAGTTTTCTGGGCTGCCAGGATGGCTGGACGGGTCCGGGTGCGGTCCCCGTGGGGCATGCTGGTGTGCTGTGCGTGCGGTCAGTGTGCTGTGTATGCGGTCAGGGGGACCAGCAGCGGTCAGGGGAGCCAGGAGACGGTGGCACAGCCGAGCTGATGCCGGATGGGGCCGTCGGGCCCGGCGTTCGTGGCGTAGGCGCACACCGTGTGCGGGACGGCGCTGGTGATGACGGTGGTCTCGAAGCCGTGGTCGGAGCCGGCGTCGGGGTAGAAGCGGGCGACGTCCGGTCGGGAGGTGTCCGCGGTGGCGGTGGCGGCGGTGGCACCGTCGAGAGTGACCGTGACGGTGAGGGGGTCGGCGGGGGCGTCGGGGTCGTAGGCCCAGCCGGCGACGCGGACGCTGCTCCAGCCGGCGGTGATCCACGGGTTGGGCGTCGCGAGGTCGAGGTAGCCGAAGGGCGTGTGGTCGACGGCGGGCGCGTCCACGGTCGCGGTGGTGCAGCCGAGGCTCTGCCGGTGGAAGGAGCCGAGCGGGCCGATGTCCACCGCGGCGGTGCAGACGGTGTGGGTGCCGGGTGCGGCGGCCACGGTGGTGTCGAAGCCGTGGTCGGGGCCGGCGCCCGGGTGGGCCCGGGCGACGTCGGGACGGGAGCGGTCGGCGATGACGGTGGCGGTGGCGACGTCGTCCAGAATGATCGTTACGGCCAGGGGGCGGCTGAGGTCCCCCGGGTCGATGGCCCAGCCGGCGACGCGGATGCCGGTGGGGGAGGCGTCGACGAGATCGAGAAAGCCGAACGGCGGCGCATCGTCCCCATTGGGACAGTTTTTCTCGATTTTCTCGATCTTTTCGGTTTTCTCGATCTTCCCCGTCTTCCCTACGTCACTGGGCTCGGCCGTCGGGCAGGTGCCGGCCACGGCGGATCCGGCCAGGCCGGCGTCGATCAGGACGGTGGTGAGAACGAGGATGCTGATCATCGCGACGGTGGTACGTACGGGCGTTCGATGCGGCGTGATGGCGATGATCGTCACCCTCTCTCCTCTCGCCCAAGGTGTGAACTGAAAGTAGCATCTTCATCGCTATCGGTCGACAACCGTGAAGGTTGTGTTGCATGTTGCATCCACGCCGCTGCCATGCGCATTCTGCGGGTGCGGTGTCCGTGCGGCCATGGGTCCGTATGGCCGCGGGGCGGTGGGGCCGCGGGGCGGTGGGATGGTGGGATGGTTGGGCGGCGACTGGGCCCGGCCCGCCGACCGCGGCTGTTACCAGACCTGGATCAGTCAGCTCGGTCTGGCGGGGGACCCGTGGACCGGTCGCGGGACCGGATAGCCGAGAAAGCCTGCCGCGATCGTGCGCCCGCTCCCCGACTCGGCGGCCAGCCGAACCGGGAGAACGGCTCCGCCCGCAGATGCAGACGGATGATCTCGCTGCTGTACGCCAGCGTGTCGGCCGGCAGATCGTCCGGTGGGTGCCAGGCGAGGGCGGAGCAGGTGGCCGGCTCCCGATTGGTGGGCTCGCCGCTCCATCGCGGCACCAGGAAGCCGAAACCGATACGGGCGTCGCTGTCCGGCGGAAGGGCATGCGTGACACCCGCGAAAGCGACATCCTCGGGTTCGACCCCGATGCCGAGCTCCTCGTCGAGCTCCCGGATCACCGCGGTCACGACGTCCTCGGCGGGCTCGATCCGTCCGCTGGGCAGCGCCCAGCAGCCGCTTCCGTAGATGTCTCCCGCGCGTTTCGTCAGGAGCAGGCGGCCGTCCCGTACCAGTAGCGCAAGAACGTCGACCGGGGTCCGGTGTTCGTGCCGCATGGTCCTCCTGCACCTTTACCATGACCGTGTGGCAGTTCCGGTGCCAAGGTAACCCTTGTCGCCGAACATGTTCCTCGGATCGAGGACGTCGGGGATTCCGGACCGGGTTCGCCACGGCGGCCGTCCCACGAACCGCCTCCTCGAGGCCGACACCTCCGACGACCGTCTCACCCAGTGGCCACAATCCGTCGGACGGCCGTTGGCCGGTGAGTTGTGGGGACCTGAGCACGGTCTGCGGTACTTGGGAGTCGAAATGAAATAACTTGCGCGTTTCGAACCCTCCATAGGCCTGTGACCTGCGATGATGCTCTCGATCACGTATTTGTTACTTCATTACGTCCCCTTGGACCGTGCCTTGCTCCCCACAATTTGGCCGCCGCGCGGTCAGGCGGACCCGGCCTTCGGCCTTCTTCGCCTGGTAGGGCACCTACGAGGAGGCTTGTTCCGCAACCTTCAGTACAGATGATCCAGATCATTCCTCGTCGCCCCCAGGTGGTCCTTGCGTGATTGTCCGGATGGTTCGGGGGCGGGTCAGATCGGGCGGCGGGGCAGGCGTCCGCTCAGCGGCACAACAGAGCGTTGCCTGGGTGTTCTAGATACCGCGGTGTTTTAGATATCGAGGTCGACGTAAAGGGCGGCATGATCGGAGGCGGCCTGTCCGGCTCGGGTGATCTTGGGGTGGATCGCCCACTGGGCGGATGGGTGTTTGTTGTCGGGGTCGCCCCACAGGCCGGTGCGGACGATCTGCCCGCCGGTCATCCGGTCGGCGAGGTCGGGGGAGAGCAGGATGTAGTCGAGTCGGTTGCGGGCGGTGCAGGACTGGAAGGTACCGGGTCGGGGACCGGTGTCGAATCCGGCCCGGCTGGCGGCGTCCACGAGTGGGCTGTCGGGGCCGAGGAGGGGTTCGAGGCTGGGGAACGCGGGCGGGGGTGGCTTGTTGAGGTCACCGACGACGGCGATGTATCGGGCGCCGGCGTCGCGGAGCGCGGTGTAGATCTCCGCCACCCGGTGGGCCTGCCGGCGGCGTAGCGGGTCGGGGTTTCCGGAGGTCCAAGACTGGCTTTTCAAATGGTTCGGCAGCACCCAGACGGTGTTGCCGGCGGGGGTGTGCAGTTCGTAGGCGGGGCAGTCGCGGCTGAACAGCGGCCGGTCGGGGCGGGCCGGGTCGGGGTCGTCGACGTGGCTGACGATCGAGCCGATCGTGTGGCCGGGTTTGGCCAGCAGGCCGACGTCGATGCCGCGGGGGTCGTTGCCGTCGATGAGCATCACGTGGGCGTACAGGCCGGCGAGCAGACTGGTGTTGAACCGGACCAGCGCCGGACGGTTTTCGGCTTCGATCACGGCGAGAACGTCGGCGTTGATGTCCGTGATGACCTGGGCGGTGGAGCGGATCCCGGTCTCGTTGACGGGGCCGGTGACCAGTTCGACCCAGCC
>NZ_CDWRCM010000240.1:0-5967 GCF_977927585.1 Frankia sp. CcWB2
GTCGAGAGCCGGTATGCCGGCGCCTCAGCCCTCGTCGTCCTCGTCGCCGAGGGCGTCCCAGGGCTGGCGTTCGGGGCCAGCCGCCTGCCCCTCGGGGCAGTGGCTCCGGAAATCGCACCACGAGCACAGGGGGCCGGGGCTCGGCGGGAACGCCCGTTGCGGATCCTCACCCGCCCGCAGGGCCTCCGTCGCGCGCACGGCGTCCGCCGCGACCGACTCCGCCCGCCGCACGTGCCGGGCGATGCTCGCCTCGGTGTGCTCGGCGGCCGCGACCCGCCCACTGGGCACGTGGTGCAGCTCGACCCGCCGGCATGGTTGGCGCAGCATCCGCCCGGCGGCCAAGGCGTAGAGCGCGAGCGCCGGGGACGATCGCGCGTCGTCGTCGGTGATCGGCCGGCGTCCGGTCTTGTAGTCGACGACGACCAACTCCCCGTCTCGGTCGTCGAGACGGTCCACCCGCCCGGAGAAGGCCAGTGCCTCGGTACAGGCCGCGACCGAGCGCTCGACCCCGCGCGGCTCGGCCGCCGGATCGAGGTGCGCGACATAGTCATGCGCCATCCGCGCGCCGCGCTCGCGCCACCGGTACGACTGCTCACCGTCCCGGAAACCTTCGTCGACCCACAGCAACCGCAACAGCGCCGCGGCCCGCTGCGGGGCCCGTTGCTCGATCGGCTCCTCCCACCAGCGTCGCAGCGCGTTGTGCACGCTGACACCGAAGGAGGTGTGCGCCCAGGGCGGCCCCTTGGGCGGCCGCGGCCGGTCCAGATACGTCATCCGGTACCGGCGGGGGCAGTCCTCGAAGGCGGCCAGCCGCGACGGCGTGCAGGAAAAAAGCCGGCGGGGCATGCCGGTGAGCTCCAGTTGCGCCATTATCCGATGGTCTCACCGGCCTCGCCTCGGTTACCGGACGCCTGATCGGGCGGCGTCGCCGCCCGAGTCAAGGTGAGGGATTAGTCAAGGTGAGGGATCAGTCGGGGTGGGGTTACCCAAGAGTCGGGGTGGATGGCTACCCAAGAGATCAGGCGCCTGGACGAATCGGCACGCGGCTGGCATGCTCTTGCCATGCAGTGCAGTCGATTCACGTGCCGCCGACTCACAGGTCACGGCACGTCGCTGCGGCTGTTTTATGGGGACCGGGCACGGTCCCCGCTCCGCCGCTGATCTCACGCGGCACAAGCGCCAGACCCAGGCCCGGTCCGCCTCCGGGTTGTCTCGGCCTGGGGTGCGCCGGGCCTCCGACCGAAAGGCCCACTTGTGGAAAACGTCGTCGATGCCCCCAGCACCGCGCCGGCCATCGCCTCGATCGACGAGGGACGACAGCTCATCGATGACATCGATGCTCAGCTGCGTGATCTCGTCGCAACCCGGCGGGACCTGTCCCAGCAGATCCAGGCGCTGCGCTCGGCCGAGGGCGGGCCTCGCATCCAGCACGCCCGGGAGAACGAGATCATCGCGATCTGGGCGGACGAGCTGGGGCCTCGCGGGGTCGAGATGGCGATGGCGGTACTGACGCTCTGTCGCGGTACCGTGCGGTAGGCACCCGGGCACCCGCCGGTGCGGCGCGCGGCCGCCGTTCGCACCAGCCCACCGCACCGGCCCGGTCATCGCGGCGAACGTAACGAACGCTCGCTCTCCCGCCGTCGGCGTTCCCGATCGCGTTCCCGCTCCCGGTCCTTCGCCCGGTCACCGTCCGGCCCCTCCAGCTCCGCGAGCAACCCCCGCAGTTCCGAACGCAGGAAGTCCCGGGTGGCGAGCTCGCCGATCGTGATGCGCATCGCGGCCAGTTCGCGGGCGAGGTATTCGGTGTCCTCGCGGTTACGGATGGTCTGCTCGCGGTCCTGGGCGAGGTTCGCGCGGTCCCGGTCGTCCTGGCGGTTCTGCGCCAGCAGGATGAGCGGTGCCGCGTACGCGGCCTGCAGCGACAGGACCAACGTCAGAAAGATGAACGGGAAATTGTCAAACCGGGCGGACTGCGGGGCGATGATGTTGTAGGCGACCCACAGCACAATCACGATGCTCTGCGCAACGAGGTACCGGGCCGTGCCGATGAAACGCGCCACCCGCTCCGCGATTCGCCCGAAGGCGCCCGGCTCGTAGGCGGAGCGCAGGGCGGACCGCCGGGACAGCCGCGGCTGATCGAGGCGGGCGCCTCGCGGCCGACGGCGTCCCAGGCGTCCCAGGCGTCTCATGGTGCGGCCGGGGAGCTGCCCACCTCGCCGCGGGAGCCTGGTTCCACGTCGCCCGCGGCGGGCGGGGTCAGTGCCCCGGGGGTCGCCCGCGCATCCACGTCCGCGTCGAGCTGTCGCTCCCGCCAGTTCGCGGGAAGCAGGTGGTCGAGCACGTCGTCGACGGTGACGACGCCGACGAGCCGGCCGGCGCGGTCGAGAACCGGTGCCGCCACCAGGTTGTAGGACGCCAGATGACGGGTGACCTCGGCCAGCGGGGTCTCGGGCCGCAGCGAGGCGATGTCGACGTCGATCACGCCACCGACCAGGGTCGCCGGCGGCTCACGCAGCAGCCGCTGGAAATGGGCGAGACCGAGGTAGCGGCCGGTGGGCGTCTCGTAGGGCGGGCGCACCACGTAGACCTGCGCGGCAAGCGCCGGGGAAAGCTCGGGTTCGCGGATGCGGGCCAGCGCCTCGGCGACCGTCGCGTTCGGGGCGAGCACGACCGGCTCGCTGGTCATCATGCCGCCGGCCGTGTCGTCGGCGTAGAGCAGCAGACGGCGCACGCCGGCGGCCTCGTCGGGCTCCATCAGCCGCAGGAGACGCTCCGCGTCGTCGGCGGGCAGCTCGCCCAGCAGGTCCGCCGCGTCGTCGGGGCCCATCGCCTCCAGCACGTCGGCGGCCCGCTCGTCGGCGAGTCCCCCGAGCAACTCGACCTGCTCGTCCTCCGGCAGCTCCTCGAGGACGTCGGCAAGCCGCTCGTCATCGAGGGCGGCAGCGACCTCCGCGCGCCGTTTCTCGGACAGGTCATGCAGCAGCGACGCGAGGTCGGCGGGCCGCAGCTTCTCGAACGCGGCGAGCAGGTTCGCGGCCCCCTGCCCCTCCTCGGGCAGCGAGAAGCCGGTGACCTCGTCCCAGGCGACCGTCTTCACCTCGCCGCGCCGGCCCCGGCCGACCCGCACCGCCACCTGGTCTAGCACCCAGTCGCCGCCGCGAACCGGTTCGATCGCGGCATCGACGACGGTCACCTCGACGCCGGACGAGATGAGCGTCACCCGCCGGTCAAGCAGCTCGCCGAGCACCCGGGTCTCGTTCGGGCGCTGCTGGAAACGCCGCCAGCTCAGCCGGGCCGAGGACAGCACCACCGCGCCCGACTCCACCCCGGTGACCCGGCTCATCGGCACGAAGATCGGTCGGCGTTGGACCTCGACGGCCAGGCCCAGGACTCGGGGCGGCTCATGCCCGAGTCGCAGCGTCGCGATCACATCGCGCACCCTGCCGACCTGGTCGCCATTCGGGTCCAGGACAAGCAGGCCCGCCAGCCGGCGGCAGTAGACGCGGGACGGAGCCGGGCGGGAGATCATGCCCATCACCGGACGATGCCTGCGAAGCGCAACATACCGGCCCACGACGGCCCTGCAGACCTGTTCACGGCCGGAGGTTACCCGGCCCGGGACATCCCACAACCCGGAGAGGTCGGCCGGATCAACACCGCCGCGCGGGCCGCCGGCAAACCGCCCGGCGTTCCGGGGCCGGGGATCGGGCTACGGGCACTGCCTACAGGTACTGCCTCGACGGATTGACCATGGCGCGGACGGTCTTGCCGTCGTGGAACTCCCCGATCGCCGTCATCGACCAGGTGGGAGCCCCGCGGTCGCGCTGCACCCGGCACATCACCAGTCCGGTGGACGGCTTGGAGTCGGACAGGTCGAACCGGACGAGCTCCTGCCCGGTGAGATCGTCATACAACCGGCAGTAGGCGTTACGCACCTCGACGAAGGTCTGTCCCTGGAAACTGTTGACCGTGAAGATCAGGGTGACGACGTTCCCCGGCAGGGCGCCGAGATCGACCATGATCGTCTCGTCGTCCCCTTCGCCATGGCCGGTCAGGTTGTCCCCAGAGTGGCGCACGGCTCCCCGGGCGCCCTTCTTGGACATGAACCAGACCTTGTCGACGTCCTTGCCGCGCTCGTCGAACAGGATGCAGGACGCGTCGAGGTCGATCGACTTCCCGTGCTGGGCCGGATCCCACCCAAGGCCCATCCGGACCCGGGTGAGCGGCGGCGCGCCGGTCTTCACCAACGAGACGCTCTGCCCCTTGGTGAGCGATACCCGCCCCTTGTCCAGGTTCACCCGGCCACCCTGCTGACCGGGCGCTCCCGGCGCGGGGGGCGGCGGACCCCATTGCTGACCACCCGGCGGCGGACCCCACTGCTGCCCGCCGGGTGGCGGGGGCGGCGGGCCCCACTGCGGCCCGGGCGGGGGCTGCGGTGTCCCCCACTGCGGCTGAGCGGGCGGGGGCGGCGGGCCCCACTGCGGGCCCCCCGCCGGGGTCGGCGCGGACGGAACGGGCGGCGGTCCCCACTGCCGGCCGCCCGGGGGCGTGCCGTACGGCGCCGGGGCGGCCTGCGGGTGGGGCGGGGCCACGGGTGGCTGCACGACCTGCGTCGCGGCCTCGGCGGGGTCGGGGACGCCGGGGACGCCGGAAGTGCCGGAAGTGCCGGGGTCGTCTACGGTGATGCCGAAGTCGGCCGCGATGCCGGCCAGCCCCGAGGCGTAGCCCTGGCCGACCGCCCGCACCTTCCAGGCCCCGGCGCGCCGGTAGAGCTCGACGAGAATCAGCGCCGTCTCGCTGCTCAGCCCGGACGGATCGAAGCGGGCGAACTCGGCGCCGCCACGCGCGTCCCGCACCACAATGCTCAGGCCGCGCAGGGCGGCGAAGGTCGCCGGCCCGCTGCCGTCGAGACTCCCGGTGACGACCACCTTGTCAATCTCCGGCGGGACCGCGGCCAACGTGCACTCCAGCACGGACGGCGGTACGAGACGCACCCCGGGACCTGTCGGCTGGTTGAAAAAGACGAAGTCGTCGTCGGTGCGCACCTTGCCGTGGATGGTCACCAGGATCGCCGCGATGTCCAGCGGACTCGACGAGGCGATCTCGACCCGGACGTCGGTGGTGGGCAACGCGGCGTTGCCGCCCTTGGTAAGCACCTGTGCCATGAACCCCTCCAACGTCGCACCACGATAACTCCCGCGCCGGCCACCACGGTTCCCGGGATCACTGCCGACCATACGATCGCGGGTATGGAACAACGTGGCGGGGCATCGGCCTGGTGAGCGACAGCGCGATCCTGCGATCGGTCGAGGAGCATGCGGCGGCGGCCTTCGGACCGGGCACCGGTCGGGCCGGGGTCACGTTCCTCGGCACCGACCAGATCGAGGTGCTGCGGTTCGGCCCGGACCGAGCGGGCGTCGTCCGCTATCTCACCCTGGGCATGTCCCGGGAGCCGATGACGGCGGCGGCGGCGACCGTGCGCGATCCCGCCGGCCCGCGGGCCGAACTCGTGCTGTCCCTGCGCGGGCGGCGCGACAGCGTGCTGCGGCGGTTGGCCGTGTTGGCCGCCGTCCCGACGGTCGAGGGCCGTCCGGTGGCTCCCGGATCCGGCCTGGATCTCGGGGAACCGCTCTGGGACGGTGTCCCGTTCACCGCGGTGCTCGTCGGCGAGCCCGGCGGGCTCATCCCCGATCTCGCCACCGGGCTCGCACCCGTCCGCTTTCTCCCCCTGCTTCCGATGACCCCCAACGAGTCCGCCTACAAGCGGGTGCACGGCCCAGACGCGCTGCATCAGCGGTGGCTGGCGGCCGGGACGGATCTGCGCGACCCCGGCCGCCGGGAGGTCGATCTCGGCTGACTCCCGGCACGGGGGGTGGATCCGTCGTGAACGGGCCGCGGGTTCATCCGTTTCCACTACTCTCATCTAGGGCCTGTTTGGGAAGTATGTCCCGAGGCTGGCCGTGGATC
>NZ_CDWRCM010000241.1:0-5962 GCF_977927585.1 Frankia sp. CcWB2
TGCCCGAGGAGTTTCTCAGGGGCCTCTTCGACGCTTACGGCCTCGAGATCATCTACGACGCACGAGTGAACCACGTCACATGCACGGTCGGCATCGACGAACACAACCTGGCCCTCGTCACCAGCGTGACCAGCGCCATGCAGAACACCCCCAACCCGGCCATCGGGTTGGGGGTGTTTGATGTGCGCTCGGAGGGACTCGAACCCCCAACCTTCTGATCCGTAGTTAGATTTGGATCTTCCGTCGACGTCTGTCAACGTCCGCCCTGCCTGCTGACCATGAGCGTTCCGTCCACCGGTGTCCGTCGACGTCCACCCGCGTCCAGCGGCTTGGCTGTCAACTTGGCTGTCACTCGTGCCACGGCTTGGACCACGTGATGGGCGCTCGACGCTGAGATCCGGGAGCATACTGGGAGGCATGGCGGAAGATCTTCTGGCGCTCGTCGTGGCCGACCCGACAGTCGGTCATGGGCAGGCGTGTATCCGGGGGACCCGGGTGCCGGTGAGTGTCGTGCTCGACTGCCTTGCCGACGGTATGTCCGACGGTGAGATCATCGCGGAGTACCCGTCGCTGACCGTGTCGGGGATCCGTGCGGCCGCTGCCTACGGGGCGCGTCTGGCGCGGGAGGATCTCGTGCCGCTTCGTACCGCGCCGTGAAGGTCAAGCTGGACGAGGGTCTCCCGGTCTCCCTTGCCGAGCGACTCGCCAAGCACGGGATCGACGCCGATACCGTGCTTGCGGAGAACCTGTCGGGCCGCTCCGATCCGGAGGTGCTCGCTGCTGCGGTTGCCGAGAACCGGATCGTGTTCACCCTCGACCGCGGCTTCGGGAACATCCGTGCCTACCCGCCGGGATCGCACAGCGGGATCGTGGTCTTCCGGCTTGACGACCAGTCGGCACGCGCCGTGATCGCGGCCGTCGAGGACCTGGTCACGCATCACGACCTCGCTGGGGCCGTGACAGTGGCGCACCGCGGCCTTCTCCGGATCCGTCGCGAGGGCGATTGACCCTCTCCGCCCGGGCTGGGACATCGCCTACGCAAAGCTCAGAGCCCCGCGCCGGAGTAGTGGCTGCGGGGCTCTGACCTGTCTCAACCTGACGTGCGCTCGGAGGGACTCGAACCCCCAACCTTCTGATCCGTAGTCAGATGCTCTGTCCGTTGAGCTACGAGCGCGATGTACCGCCGTGGTGGCCGGCGGTGCCAGCTTACAGCACCCGACGGATGGCACCGATCCTCCGAGGGGGATGTAGCTGTCTGTAGTTCATCCTGTGCTTCTTGTGTGGACAGCTGTGGGATCATCGTCGAATCGGCAGCTGCGGCGCCGGCAGGAGGAGTTGCCGGTGGGGCGCGCGGCGGACGGTCAACCGCTGACCGTCCGCCGCGTCGACGGCGGACCAGACCTCGGCGGGCAGCTCGCGCGCCCGCACCGGGAGGTGTGTGTCCGAGAGCATGACCAGACGCACCCCGCCAGTACCCGACGCGACGGCCACGGGAACGCCATCGTGCCCGATCGGGCGGGCACGTTAGCGCCCGCTGCCGAGAGGTCCTCATGGTCGAGCAGTCCTCATAGGGGACGTAATGAAGTAACAAATACGTGATCGAGAGCATCATCGCAGGTCACAGGCCTGTGGAGGGTTCGCAACGCGCAAGTTATTTCATTTCGACTCCATAGTGACATCGGGACGTCATCAGGTGCCGCCGATCATAATTTGATTTTATGCAAAGTAATTGGATTTTGTATATCGTAATTAGATTTGTCAAAACATGATTGGCTGTCGCCAGAGCGCTGCCCGATCTTATCGAGTATCGTCGCGTGGAGTAATGAGGCGTAACGATCCGGGGCGCAGGGTAATTCTCCTCCTGGCGTGCGCATCGTGAAGATCGACGGCTGGAGATCATCCTGATGGATCCGGGCGGCGTGCGCCGCGCGACTCGGAGCCAGCCCTTCGCCGCCCAAGCACTGTTCCGTGCCCGGGCGGCGACGATGAGCTCGCTGTTCCTGCTGGCTCTGCTGCTTGCGAGCTGGGCGCCGCGTATACCGCAAATCAAGGAGGGGCTCGAACTCGGCGACGGGCAGCTCGGTCTGACCCTGCTCGGCGCCCCGATCGGGGCGGTTCTGACATTGTGGCTGATCGGTCTGGCGGTCACCCGGTACGGCAGCATCACCATGGTGCGAGCAGGTCTGCCCGCCTACTGCGCCACCGGTCTTCTGGTCCCGCTCATCGAGGGACCCTGGTCTCTGTTCGCTCTGCTCGCCCTGTGGGGGGCGACCAGCAGTTGCCTCGACATCTCCCTGAACACCCAGGCCGTGGGGATTGAGCGCTGCTACCAGCGGCCGATCATGACCTCCGCCCATGCGGCGTGGACGGCGGGTGCCCTGTCCGGGGCCGGGATCGGTTCGGCGGCGGCCGCTCTGAGTGTCCCGATCGGCGTGCAGTTCGCGGTGCTCGGCGGGTTGGGTCTCGCTGCCGCCCTACCCGCCACGGCCTGGATGCTGCCCGACGGCGCTGCACCGGAAGTCGCGCCAGGGGACGGGCGAGACGGCTGGGGCGGAGACCGCGACAGAGCGGTGCCCCCGGGTCCCGCGGGCACCGGCAGCCGTGCCCGGCAGTTCGTCGCACTGTGCGTCATCGCCTTCGGTAGTTTCCTCTGTGAAGGTGTGGCGGCGGACTGGAGCGCCGTCTACCTCACCGAGGTAGCCGGAGCGGCTGCCGGAATCGCGGGTATCGGCTTTGTGGCCTTCACCTCCTGCATGTTCGTCGTGCGCCTGTTCGGGGACCGCGCCATGGCACGGTTCGGCCCGACCCGAACGGTCCGCGGCCTCGCCGTGACCGCGATGGTGGGATTCGCGGTCATGCTTGCGCTCGGTTCCTCGGCGTTCGGCACGGTCGGGGGAATCGTCGGATTCGGAACGCTCGGCGTCGGCACCGCCTGCGTGCTGCCCGCGGTGTTCTCCGCGACGGGGCGGCTCAGGTCGTCGACGGGCAGCTCCATCGCCGTGGTCGGCACGGTCGGGTATGCCGGATGGTTGTGCGGGCCGGCTCTCATCGGTGGGCTCGCCGAGCTGGCGGGCCTGCAACTCGCCATGGTCGTCGTGCTTGTCCTGCTCGTCGCGATCATGGTTCGCGCGTCGGCGTTGCGCGGTCCCGATTCTTCTCCTGCCGCGGCTGCCGAGTTCACCGCGGACCCCGGTGCCTCGGAGATCTCCGGGGTGCCCAAGATCCCCGAGGTTGGCTAGCGTCACCAGCGACCAGCCATCAGGCCGGGTCCTCTGCCGGCTGCCCCGGGAGCGGAGACGGGCACTACCGCCGGCCGCGACGGAATCCGGGCAGCAGGGTCTGCACCAGTGCGTCCGTCTCGGCCTCGGCCCGCCCGCCGCGGCGCACCCCGCTGACACCGATAGTTCGGTACATCTCCGTTGCCACAGCCTGCAGAGTTCGGCGATCACCCCGCGCGGCGACCGTGCGCAGCAGGTCCCGCCAGAGCACTTCGGGGGTCGGCACAGCCCGTAGCCCGGTGCGGCAGGCCGCCATCGCCGTCATCGTGTCACCGAAGTCCAACGTCAGTTGGGCGAGGCGATGCGCCACGTCGACCACGCCCGCCCAGGTGCTTCGGGCGATTGGCCCGGTGGTCGCCCAGCGGTACCGCCCGGCAGGCAGATCCGTCCACAGGGGGCCGCTGACCATCCGCAGGGCCGTCGTCAGATCCGCCTCGGCGTCGCTGCCCGGCAGACCGGCCCGGTGGGTGTAGGCCACGAAGAGTTCCCAGTCGCAGCGCACATCCGGACTCAGCCACCATCGGCCATCCGGGCCGATCATGATTCGAGGCGAGCCGTTGGCATCGGTCCCCAGCCACTGGCGCGCTTCGGCCAGCGCGGCGTCGGCGATCTCCTCTGTGGTGTCGGATGGCCAGATCTCCTCGGCGAGAAGCCGACTGTCTACGCCTTCCCGGTGCAGCGCGAGGTAGACGATGACCTCGGTCAACAGGTCGATGCGCTCGGCGGGTGGCCGCCCGGGACCCTCGACGGTGGGCAGCCCGAGAATCCGGACCTGCGCCTCGGCGGGCGCGGTGGGATCGGCGGGCGGCGTGGTCTCGAGCGGCACACGCTGTGGCGCCGCCCCGGACGTCGCCACCGGGGGCCGTGAAACGCCGACATCCGGGACGGTGGTATCTCCGTCGGCCGTAGCGCGCCCGAGCAGCCTGCGGCGGTGCATGGTGCGCGTCCGCCGGTCCCGCCAGCCGTTCGTTCGGAGGCGGGACCGGCGGCCGGGGCGGGATCGCGGTCCGGTACTCGGTGGTTGGCGGCGGGGGGCAGGGGGTCCAGGTGGTGCCTCCGTCCCGGGCTGGATCGATTCGGCCGGGACGCGGCCCTGCCGGTTCGCTCGCATCCGGGGCGTCTCGAAGTAGATCGCGGATGGTACCCGTGGGATATCCGTCGGGTGGATGAGCGGTCGTCCCGGATGGGCCAGCAGACCGGTGGCCTCGGCGGCCTCGGGGGCGTCGCCGGTGTCCGCGGTGGTTGGCAGGACGGGACCGGCCGATGCGGTCCTTCGCGGAGGGCCGGAAGGCCTGGGCGTGGGTGTGGGCGGCGGGGGTTCGGTGGGGAGCCGGCGGCCGTTCGAGGGCGGTCGCGTCGGATCGTCGTCAGAGGAGGAGGAGATAGTGGGTGGGAATCCGGTGCCGGACAGGACCGCGGCGCGACCCTGCGTGTCCTGCGGTCTCGCTCCGCGTGGCTCCGGTGGCGCAGAGCCGGGGCTGGGGAGTGGGCCTGCCGGCGTGGGGACGGCCGAGAGCGGCTGGGGGGACGCAGGCCGGGTGAGGGCTGAGAGTTTCGGCGTCCAGGGCACCGCCCCGGGCACGGAGCCGCGTTGTGAGGGTGGCCTTGTCGGCTCGTCAGGCCGGGTGGTTGCCGGCCCGGTCGCGGTGGGTCCGGCGGAGATCGGTCCGGCGGGCGGCTGTGATGCGGGGGGTGGTGGGGTGCCGTCGTCCGGCAGGCCCTCGTCCGGCAGGCCCTCGTCCGGCAGGCTGCCCGAGGCCCGGTCGGGAGATCCCGCCGCATCGGCCCGCTGGAACAGCGCGGTGATCGAGGTGTACTCGGTCATGCTCAGAGCCTGCGCCCGTACCTGGACGCCGAGAACGCCGAGGGACACGCGGCGGTCCGACCCGACCGTGAAGCGCCAGCGGGCGGCCGGGGTGTCGCCGACGGCGAGGACTCCCACGGCGTCGTCCCGCCCGTTCGCCATCCTGGTCAACCGGGCGATGTCGGCGGCTGCGGGAGGGGCCGCGAGAATGAGCAGATCGGGTGCCAGCGCCCGTGGATTGCCGGTGACCCGATCGCGGCCGCCCGCGGTGACGGTCGGCGGGTCTGCCGGTGCCGGATCGGTGCCGGTGCGACCGACGTCGTCCTCCGGTCCGGCGAGTTCGTCGAGGACGGCGCTCAGGTCGTCTGCTGTCCAGACCCGTGCGGGTGCGATCGTCGTCAGGTCGGCTCCGGTGTCGGCCGGAAAACCCACCAGACAGACCCGCAGATCATCCGACCACACGTTGGTTCCCAGCTCGATCGCCACGGCGATCGCGACCTCCGCCGCGATGTCCAGGTCGCCGATCAGGCTGATGATGCCCGGAGCGCCTTCCAGGTCGACGAGAATGCGTGACCCGGCGTCGTCCCGGCCGAAGGTGACGAGGGCCGGGAACGGAGCCGGCACGCCGGCCGTCATCTGGGCCGGCTGGTCACCGGGCAGACCGGGCATCCGCTCGATCCGCCATGACCCGGGCGCCTCGCCCACGGTCCATGGGAGCGGTGGAGGCTCCTCCTCCGCGGGTGCCATGTGCAGGATCAGCAGGTCGTCGGTGAGGATCGCCGCGTACACCGGGGGAAGCAGACGTCCCAGATCGGTCAGGCCGGCAGACAGAACGCGCAGTGAGCGGTCGACAAATCGGGCGGCATCCGTGTCGGCGGCT
>NZ_CDWRCM010000242.1:0-547 GCF_977927585.1 Frankia sp. CcWB2
GCGTTGCGCCCGGAGAACCTCTCGGCGCTGCGGGACTTGCCGGTCACGCTCGTGCACGGCGACGTGCACCCGGGCAACATCCTGACCGCCGACGGTCACATCAGCGGAATCCTCGACTTCGATCTCGCCCGGCTGGCCCCGCCCGCCTACGAACTCGCCCGCGCGCTGCTCTACTGCACACCCCCCCGCCGGGCCGGTCGCGAGCTACGCGCCGCGGGTGACCGCGTTCCTCGCCGGCTACCTCGCGGTGTGCCCGTTGAGCCAGCACGAGCTCGCGACGATGGTCCCGCTCTTCGAGACAACACAGATCATCGACACCTTCGGCCTCGCCGTGTGCGACAGCGCGACGCCAGCTCTGCTGGCTTTCGGGCACGCACGTTTCGCGTTGCTGTACTGGCTCCACCGCAACGCCGCAGCCCTGACCCTCTTCGCCCTGCAGACGCGCCAGGACCGGTTGTCGCTAAGGAACACGCGGCTGCAGGCGCTGGTCTAACCAGCCTGCGGTGCAGCCGCGGCGATGTCGTGGCGGGCCCATTTCGGGGTGCGG
>NZ_CDWRCM010000242.1:664-3315 GCF_977927585.1 Frankia sp. CcWB2
AAGGGGTTGAGGTCGATGCGGGTTGGCTACGTCAGAGTCAGCAGCGTCGACCAGAACACGGTGAGGCAACTTGACGGGGTGGACGTTGAGCGGATGTTCACCGACAAGGCGTCCGGGGCAGCGCACCCGTGCGATGTGGCTGTGGTCTGTGGATCGTGGCGTCCTATCCTGTCCGGATGCAGGAATCCACGGCGGGTCACGAACGTCCGGTGCGCGGCTTCGAGCTGATCTGCGAGATCGAGCCGCCGACCCGGCCGGACCTGACCCATGCCCGCCACCAGATCGGCGTTCTGAGCCCCGTCACCGACGCGTTCCTGATCCCCGACAACCACATCGGACGCGCGACGGTGTCGAGCATCGCCGTCGCCCACGAGGTGCAGACGATGGGGGGAGGCAGCATCGCCTGCGTGAACTCCCGCGACCGTAACCTGCTCGGCTTCCGCCGCGACCTGCTCACCGCCGCGGCCTACGGCGTCGAGGAATTCCTGTTCGTCCACGGCGACAAACCCACCGCCGGGAACCGAACCAGCGACCTGACCGTGCGCGCGATGATGGACGAGGCCCGCGCGGCCAGCGAGGATCCGGTCTTCGCGGACATGCCGGCGTTCCGGGTCGGCGCCGCGGCCGGCCTACGTCCGCTGCCCACATGGAAACGAGCGGCCGACTTCCTGTTCGTACAGGTCAGCTACTCGATGGACGCCCTGCTGCGCTGGCGCGACGCCCATCCGGTCGAACTGCCGATCTACGCCGGCGTCATGGTCCTCGCGAGCGCCGGGATGGCCCGCCGCCTCGCCGCGACCATCCCCGACATCGACATCCCCGACGACCTCGTCCAAGCAGTCGAACGGGACCAGGCGGCCGGGGTCGAAGCGGCCTGCGACCAGGTGCTACGGCTGCGCGACAACGGCGCCTTCGCCGGTGTGCACCTCGTCCCGGTTAGCCGCTACCGCCAGGTCGCCACCCGACTTGAGGACCTTCTCTAACCGCCCGGGCCGTTTCTCGCAGGTCTTGGTACCCCTCACGCAGGGTCCAGCAGTCGATCAGCTGCTCCGGAGTGCACTCCCGCCGCATGGAAGTCCGACCTGGCCCGGGAGTTCGGCATCAGCCGCGAGAACGCCGGCCTGCCGGCCTCTACTGGGACGACCTCCCCGAGGACAAGATCGCGGCGATCCCGGTCCTGGCGGCGCTCCGGCCTCACACAGGCTGACCTGGTCAGCGAACATTCCCTCCGGATAGAAATCCGGTGGCCTGCCTGGCAGGTCCTCCCAGCTCAGCGAGCCTGCCGCCTGCGAAAACGTTCTTCCCAAGCGGTGGAATGACCTACGCACACCACCTGGCGATCATGACTTCTCGGAATCCGTCTCACGCGAGATAGCGAGGCGCTCGCCCGCCATCTGGCCTGCTGGTTCCTCGACGAGGTCCAGCCGGCGATTGCCGGGACTCTGGTGCTCGTCCGAGTCTCTGAGACCCCGGGGACCTGGGCCGAGTACGTCGTCGGCGCTGCCGGGTGACTGCCGGAGCCCAGGCCGGTCTGCTCGTGGCGGAGCGGTTTGGCCCGACGTTTCAGGGCGAGGGCGTCACGGCTGGCCAGCGGGCGGTCTTCCTGCGGCTGTCCGGGTGCAATCTGACCTGCTCGTTCTGCGACGAGCCCCATACGTGGGACTGGCGCCGGTTCGACCGGTCGGAGCACAGCGAAGCGATCCGGGCGCGCGCGCTCGTGGACTGGCTGCTCGCCCAGCCGGCCGAGCGGGTGGTCGTGACGGGGGGAGAGTCGCTGCTCCAGCAGCGGCGGCTGGTCCCGCTCGTCGCGGAGCTCCATCGCGCCGGCCGTCGGGTCGAGATCGAGACGAACGGGACCGTCGTTCCCGCCGACGACCTGGTGGCGGCTATCGACCGGTTCACGATCTCGCCGAAGCTGTCCGGTTCGGAGGTTCCGGAGCCCAGGCGGATCGTGCCCGCGGCGCTGCGCGCCTTCGCCGGGCTGAGCAGCGTGGCGTTCAAGTTCGTCGTCTCCCGGCCCGCCGAGGAGATCGAGGAGATCGCCGCGCTCGAAGCGCGGTTCGGCACGTTGGCCGACAGGTGGGCCATCGATCTGACGGTCAGCCAGGAACTGGACCTGTCCCGCGCCGGCAAGAGCCCCACAGCCTTCGCCTCGATCTCGGACATGATCAGCGCGTTGTCCGGCCGGCCGGTGCGCGTGGGCAGCCCGTTCTGGCAGCTGACCAAGACGGAGATCGTCGCCTGGTACCTCGCCGAAGGGCTGCCCGCCGCCGACCTGCTGCGACATCACCCTCGACGACGACCAGATCCTCCTCCGACTCGGCGACCCGTCCGTTCCGGTGCCCGAACTGTTCGCCGCCGCGACCCACCGGGACAACATGACCACGGCGACGAATCCGAACAGCCGCTGGCTGTTCCCCGGCCGCCGCGCCGGCCAGCCACTACACCCCGGCAGCCTGCTCGACCAGATCCGCGCCCTCGGCGTCCCGATACAGGCCGCCCGGATCGCCGCGCTACGCCAGCTCGTCCTGCAAGCGCCCGCCCCGGTCGTCGCCCAGGCCCTCGGCTACCACCCGATCACTACCCAATGACACCGCGCCGAAGCCGGTGGAACCTGGAGCCACTACGCCCGGGAGGCCACGAACATGTTC
>NZ_CDWRCM010000242.1:3457-6135 GCF_977927585.1 Frankia sp. CcWB2
CGAACAGCCGCTGGCTGTTCCCCGGCCGCCGCGCCGGCCAGCCACTACACCCCGGCAGCCTGCTCGACCAGATCCGCGCCCTCGGCGTCCCGATACAGGCCGCCCGGATCGCCGCGCTACGCCAGCTCGTCCTGCAAGCGCCCGCCCCGGTCGTCGCCCAGGCCCTCGGCTACCACCCGATCACTACCCAATGACACCGCGCCGAAGCCGGTGGAACCTGGAGCCACTACGCCCGGGAGGCCACGAACATGTTCGCTGACCAGCTCGTTCACATCGTCACTTACGACACGGCGTGGCTCGCCCAGTTCGCTGAGCAGCAAGACCGGCTCCGCGCCGTCCTGGCCCCGTGGCTGGCCGGCGCGATCGAACACATCGGGTCCACCGCGGTTGCCGGCATGCCCGCCAAGCCTGTCATCGACCTGCTCGCCCCCGTGCGGTCGCTCGACGAGGCCCGGAGCGCGGTGCCAGCGATGGAAGCAGACGGATGGCTGTTCTGGCCTGATGATCCGTGCCGGCACTACCGGCTTTGGTTCCTGCGTCCGCGACCCGACGCCCGCACCCACCATCTGCAGGTGGTCGAGCACGGCCACCCCCACGCCACGGCACTGCTCGCGTTCCGGGACGCGCTGCGCGCCGACCCCGGACTGCGCCAGGACTATGCGGATCTGAAGAAGCACCTCTCCGGCGAGCACCGCGACAACCGCAACGCCTACACCAACGCCAAGAGCGACTTCGTCGACCAGGTCCTGCGCAGCACCGGGATCCAGCCGCTGCCACGCGATCTCCTACCCGAGTAGAACCCGCCCTCCCCGTCACCAAGAGCGAGGACAAGCCGGGCCTGAGGCCCGAACCCGCGACACTCGAATACGCGACTCTGCCCGTCTCAAACCCCGAGTCGTCAACCCGCCGTCAGGCCTGCTCGCCGGAGACCGTCCGCTGGGGGCGTACGCCGTCCGGCCGGTAGATCCTGGCCGGCGGCCCGGGGGGATCGGTGCCGAGGGTGTTCCCGCAGCGGGTGGAGATCCACGCCCGGGTGCCGCCGGGATGCGGCGCCGGCCGCCAGCTTTCCAGGTCGTAGGTCTCGCCGGTGGCGAAGCCCTTCCCGCCGTTCAGCGCCGGTAGCTGCGCGAAGTTCTGATGGCACGCCAGCTGGTCGCGCAGACTGTCGGCAAGCTCGCCGCGCAGGCCCGTCACACACCCCTGCACGGCCTGCCAGATCTCGGCGGCAACCTGGCCGCGGTCCCCGGCGCGCCGCCCCTCGGGGGTGGGCCGCACCTGGACGCGGAACCGGCCGTCCGCCCACTGCTGCACGATGATCTCCTCGACGTAGCGGCTCGGGCCGCAGTAGGGCGTGCTGGCGCCGGCACGGCTGCCGGTGCCCGCGCCGGCGGCCTGCGGGCTGTGTGTCGTTTCGGGGCTGTGTGTTGCCTCGGGGCCGGGGATGGGGCTCGGGCCGTGCGCGGGAGTCGGGCCGCCGGGGGGATGCACCCCCGCGGTGGCGCGCGGACCGGCCGGGGCGTCCGGGCCGCAGGCGACGGCGAGCAGCCCCACCGCCGGGACGCCCAGCAGGAGGACCCGCGCGAGGACCGCGTACAGGCGTGCCCCCACAATCCCGGACGCGGTACTCCCTGCGGTCCCCGCCACGTGTGCTCCCCCGGGTCCGGGGCGGGTGGGTTCCGCCGGTTACCGCCGCGTCAACCCACCGCACCGGCGGCCGTTAGGCGGCCTCGGGGGCGAGGCGTCAGCGGTGCAACGTACGGCGGCGGCCCACCGCCCGCCACACCAGCAGCACGACGATACCCCCGATGATCGAACCGACGATGCCGGACGGTTGCAGCGCGCCCTCGCTGAGATCACGGTTGAACAGGACGTAGCCGAGGAAACCGCCGACGAACGAGCCGACGATGCCGAGCAGGATCGTCGCAGGGATACTCATCGGGTCGGGCCCGGGCACGAGCAGGCGCGCGACCGCGCCGGCAACGAGACCAAGCAGCACCCAGCTGATGAGGGTCCAGACCACGGAAGACCTCCGGCCAGTAATGATCATCGATGGCCAACCGATGATCGAGGAGCTAGGACGTCCGCCGTATACCCGACCGACCCGGTTCGTCAAACAACGTCCGGAACGTCGTCCCGCGGACAGCCTGCCCGTCGAGATGACTCAGGAGATGGTGCGCCGCTGGATGGTGACCTCGTGCGGCTCACGGTCGGGGGTGTCGAGGGCGAAGCTGATGATCCGCCGAGGATGGATGCGGATGATCGCACCGTCGATGCGGCCGGCGGGACCGTCCGGGGCCTGGATGGCCTCCGCGGCGCCGCGGATCTCCAGGAAACACACCCGCCACGGGTCACTGGAGACGATGTCGTCGATGACGATCGCGGCCCTGCCCTGCCGGGAGACGTTGTGGAACTTCTGGCTCGCGGCCATGTTGTACCCGCCGATGTCGATCGTGCCCAGCTTCTCGTTGAGGCTGAACCCGACCGGGTTGACCTGCGGGGTGCCGTCGGCCTGCACGGTCGCCAGCCGGCCCAGGGGCTGGGTGCGCAGGTAGTCGGTCTCGAGCTCGGTGAAGGTCATGGCTTGCCTCCTCTGGTGGGGCGGAGCGGGGCCACGGGGACCGCCCCGACACTAGGGCCTGTTCGGGACGTTTATCGGGGCAGCCATTTGTTGATCGCGG
>NZ_CDWRCM010000243.1:0-5441 GCF_977927585.1 Frankia sp. CcWB2
AACGATCGAGGTCAAGGCCAGTTCCTCTGGGGCCTCGACCACCTGCTCGGTTCCTTCCGTCGGCAGTTCGGCGGTGGAAACGTCGCGGAATAGGCGAGTTGCCGCGGTAGGCGAGTTCCAGGACGGGATGGGCCTGTTCGACCGCCACCGTGGGCGTGTCGGCCGGCGTGTCGGCCGCGACAACGACGCTGTCAATCAGTATTCCAGGCCACCCCCACCGGCTGCCGCGGCCGCGGTTTCCTTTTCCTCTGGCTTTTCGGCGACGACGGCCTCGGTAGTGAGGAACAGCCCGGCGATGGATGCGGCGTTCTGCAGGGCGGAGCGGGTGACCTTGGTCGGGTCGATGATCCCGGCCTCGAGCATGTTGACGTGCTCGCCGGTGGCGGCGTCCAGCCCCCACCCCGGTTGCAGGTTGCGGACCTTCTCGACCACGACGCCGCCTTCCAGACCGGCATTGATCGCGATCTGCCGGAGCGGCTCGGTCAACGCGCGGCGCACCATCTCGGCCCCGGTCCGCTCGTCCTCGGCCACGTCCAGCCCGTCGAAGACGGCCTCCGAGGCCAGCAGCAGAGCCACCCCACCGCCGGGAACGATGCCCTCCTCAACGGCGGCCTTCGCGTTGCGGACCGCGTCCTCGATGCGGTGCTTACGCTCCCTGAGCTCGACCTCGGTGGCCGCGCCGGCTTTGATGACGGCCACGCCGCCGGCGAGCCTGGCCAGCCGCTCCTGCAGCTTCTCGCGATCGTAGTCGGCGTCCGACTTCTCGATCTCGCTACGGATCTGGCTGACCCGACCGGCGATCTGGCCCGGGTCGCCGGCGCCCTCGATAATGGTCGTGTCATCCTTGGTGACGATAACCTTGCGGGCCTGGCCAAGCAGGTCGAGGTCGGCGTTCTCCAGCCTGAGACCAACCTCCTCACTGATCACCTGACCGCCCGCCAGAACGGCGATATCGCCGAGCATGGCCTTGCGCCGGTCGCCGAAACCCGGCGCCTTCACGGCCACGGACCGGAACGTACCGCGAATCTTGTTGACGACCAGGGTTGCCAGGGCCTCCCCCTCGACGTCCTCGGCGATAACCAGCAGCGGCTTGCCGGCCTGCATGACCTTCTCCAAGAGCGGGAGCATGTCCTTGACCAGCGAAATCTTGATGTTGGCGACCAGGATGTAGGGGTCCTCCAGGACGCACTCCATCCGCTCCTGATCAGTGATGAAGTACGGCGAGATGTAGCCCTTGTCGAAACGCAGACCTTCGGTGAGCTCCAGCTCGAGGCCGAAGGTGTTGCTCTCCTCGACGGTGATGACGCCGTCCCGGCCGACCTTGTCCATCGCCTCGGCGATGATCTGGCCGATCGCGGTGTCCCCGCCGGCCGAGATCGAGGCCGTTGAGGCGATCTGATCCTTGGTTTCCAGATCCCTGGACAGGTCGGCCAGCTCCCCACAGACCCGCTCGACGGCCAGCTCGATGCCACGTTTGAGGGCGATCGGGTTCGCGCCCGCGGCCACGTTCCGCAGGCCCTCGTGGACCAGTGCCTCCGCCAGGACGGTCGCCGTCGTGGTGCCGTCGCCGGCCACCTCGTCGGTCTTCTTGGCGACCTCCTTGACCATCTCGGCGCCGATCTTCTCATACGGATCTTCGAGCTCGATCTCCCTGGCAATGGAGACACCGTCATTGGTGATGGTGGGAACGCCCCACTTCTTCTCCAGGACGACGTTGCGCCCCTTCGGACCGAGCGTCACCTTCACGGCGCCGGCCAGCTGGTTCATGCCACGTTCCAGCCCGCGCCGTGCTTCCTCCTCGTAAGCGATGATCTTTGGCATGATGGTTCCCCTGAAGCAGAACGTGACCGGACCCCGCGAACATCGCAGGCCCATCCTCACGACATGCAATACCTTAATTACAAATCGTCGGTAGCGCCTGCTGGCGGGGCAAGCCGACCGGCTGGACAGGCCGGGCCTGCCGGGGTCCCGGCGGAGGGCGCGCTGGCGGGTCCGGGTACCAGGCACTCAATCGTACCAGGCACTCAGTCAGCTTTGGCCCTCGGGGCCGGTGCTCTGGCCTTCGGGTCCGGTGCTGATCTCGATGTGCTTGGGCTGGCTCCGCTTGGCCTTCGCCAGCCGGATGGTGAGCACTCCGTCGGCCAGGGTGGCGTGCACCGATTCCGGGTCAATGTCACCCGGCACGGCGATGCGGTGCTCGAACCGGCCCACTGGGCGGCTACGGCGGCGCAGTACTCCCGTGCGTTCCCGCTCCTTGATTTCACCGGTGACGAACAGCTCGTTGTCGCGCAGGTCCACGGAGATGTCCTCCCGGCGTACCCCGGGAAGATCGAGATCGATCACGAACGCGTCATCGGTCTCCTCGATGTCGACCGGCTGCACTATGCCACCCAGCAACCGCGCCGGACGGCCCTCGACGCCGCCCATGACGTCGCCGAGCAGATTGCCCATGCGGGTCCAGGCGTCCTCGATCTCCCGGAACGGATCCCATCGTGCCAGCGTTCCCAGGCCTTCTCCGCGTCGTACGGGTAGTGTCATGATCCTCACTCCTTCCGGCCGGGCCGGCCGGCTATCACCTTTGCGTCCAATTGACTATGCCTTGCCTCTACCCCTGCCTCGCCGGCCCGAAAACTGCGGGCCACGGCCGAGGGACACCCGGCTACAGCCGGCTGTAGGGCCAGAATCGGCTTTAGGACCAGAAACCGGCTGTAGGGCCAGGCGCTGCCTGGTGCTGCCCGTCCTGCCGGGCTCAGCCCCCCGATCCCTGTCCTGCCCCGGCCCGGCCCCGACCGGTGTGGCTCTGCCAGCTCTCCTGGTGCTCCAGCTCCCCTGGCAATCAAGGCCTTTTCGTGATCTCTTCCTTCGCCTGCCGACAAGCGATACTCCGTAGGCAATGCGTTTTGCTGGGCAAATCCTGGATAGGTTCCCTGCTGTGGGGTCGGTTTATCCGAGTGAAGCCTGCTCACGGCGTGGGCATGCCCGATTCGTCATAGGAGTCGAAATGAAATAACTTGCGCGTTTCGAACCCTCCACAGGCCTGTGACCTGCGATGATGCTCTCGATCACGTATTTGTTACTTCATTACGTCCCCATATGTGTGAGGTTCGCTTCTGGAGGAGCATTCGATGGCGAAGACAGTCGGCATTGATCTGGGGACGACCAATTCGGTGATCGCCGCCTGGGAGGGTGGCGAGCCGAGGGTCATCCCGAACGCGGAGGGTGCGCGGACGACACCGTCGGTGGTGGCGTTCACCGAGAGCGGTGAACGCCTGGTCGGGCAGCTGGCGCGACGGCAGGCGATCCTGAACCCGAAGGGCACGATCTACTCGGCCAAGCGGTTCATCGGCCGCCGCTATGACGAGGTGACCGAGGAGGCCAAAGCGGTCGCCTTCGACGTCGTCGCAGGCCCGGAGGGCGCCGCCCGGTTCAAGATCCGGAACAAGCTCTACGCGCCGGAGGAGATCAGCGCGCTGGTGCTGCGCAAGCTGGCCGACGACGCCGGGCGGAACCTGGGCGAGAAGGTCACCGAAGCGGTCATCACGGTGCCGGCCTACTTCAACGACGCGCAGCGCACCGCGACGAAGGACGCCGGCCGGATCGCCGGGCTCTCCGTGCTGCGGATCATCAACGAGCCGACCGCGGCCGCGTTGGCGTACGGGCTAGACAAGAAGGGCCACGAGACCGTCCTGGTCTTCGATCTCGGCGGCGGCACGTTCGACGTGAGCATCCTCGACGTCGGCGACGGGGTGGTCGAGGTCCGGGCCACGGCCGGGGACAGCCACCTGGGCGGGGACGACTTCGACCGCCGGCTGGTCGACTACCTCGCCGACGGGTTCCACCGGGAACAGGGCGTCGACCTGCGCCGGGACCCCCAGGCGCTGCAACGGCTGTTCGAGGCCGCGGAGAAGGCCAAGGTCGAACTGAGCTCGGTCACCCAGACCCAGGTGAACCTGCCGTTCATCACCGCCGACGCCACCGGGCCGCGGCACCTGACCACCACGGTCATGCGCTCCACCTTCGAACAGATCACCGCCGACCTGGTCGAACGGACCATGGGACCGGTCCGCCAGGCGATGGAGGACGCCAAGGTCAGCGCCGACGACCTCGACGAGGTGATCCTCGTCGGCGGCGCCACCCGGATGCCCGCGGTGCAGGCACTGGTCCGGCGGCTGACCGGCGGCAAGGAACCGAACATGAGCGTCAACCCCGACGAGGTCGTCGCACTGGGCGCGGCGATCCAGGCCGGGGTGCTCAAGGGCGAGATCTCCGACGTGCTCCTGCTCGACGTCACCCCGCTCTCCCTCGGGGTGGAGACCCGCGGCGGCCTGATGACAAAAATCGTCGAACGCAACACCACGATCCCGGTACGACGCTCCGAGGTGTTCTCCACCGCGGAGGACAACCAGCCGGCAGTGGACATCGTGGTACTGCAGGGCGAACGCGAACGCGCCGCCGACAACCGGGTACTCGGCCGCTTCCGCGTGGAAAACATCCGCCCGGCGCCCCGCGGCGAACCGCAGATCGAGGTCACCTTCGACATCGACGCCAACGGCATCCTCAACGTCACCGTCCGCGACAAGGACACCGGAGCCCAGCAGTCGATCACGATCAGTGAAACCTCCAACCTCCCCAAGGAAGAGGTCGAACGGATGATCACCGAGGCGGAGCGTAACCGCACCGCCGACAAGGCGCTACGCTCCGCGATCGACGCCCGCAACGAGCTGGACTCGGTCGCCTACCGCGTCGAACGGCTGCTGGCCGAACTCGGTGACGCCGCCCCGCCACACGAGAAGGCCCGCGCCGACCTACTGGTCACCGACGCCCGCCAGGCCATCAACGAGGAGGCGCCGGTGGACCGGGCCCGCGCCCTGACCTCGGATCTCCAACAGATCTACCACGGCCTGGCCGCCGCCCGCACCGGCCAGGCCGGCCCCACCGAGGGAACCGGCGGCAGCCCGGCCGACACCGCACCGGGCGGCCCGGGCGGCCCACAGCCACCACCCGGCGGCAGCACCCCCGGCGGCGGCACCCCCGGCGACGACGACGTGATAGACGCCGAGTTCGACCGGGGCTGAACCCATGCCGACCGAGACCGACCGATGATGGCGAACGACATGCCGCACGAACAGCGCCCAGACCGGACCGGCCACGCCGCCGGCCCCCGTACCGACCAGACCACCGACCGGACCGTGGACCGGAGTAGCGCAGAGGCCACCGCCCGCGCCGGCCCCGTCGGCGCGGACGACCTCCCGACCGAGGCGGTCCTGGACAGTGTGGCGCTCGCCGCTCAGGTGGACGAGCTGACCGACCGGTGGCGGCGGGCCGCCGCCGACCTGGACAACCTGCGTAAACGGACCGTCCGGGAGCTGGAGCGGGATCGGGCCGCCGAACGGGCCCACGCGGCCGCCGCCTGGCTGCCGGTCCTCGACCACCTCGACCTC
>NZ_CDWRCM010000243.1:5744-6150 GCF_977927585.1 Frankia sp. CcWB2
GCCGACGCCGACCCCGCCTCGCTCGTGGCGGGTGTCCGGACGGTCCGGGACCAGGCCGTGGACGTGCTGGCCCGGCTCGGCTACCCACGCCACGACGAGGTCGGGGTGCCGTTCGACCCGACCCGGCACGAGGCGCTGACCGCCGTCGAGAAACCGAACGTCCCAGCCGGCACGGTGGTGGCCGTGATCCGTCCCGGCTACGGCGATACCGGACGGCAGCTGCGCCCCGCCGGGGTCGCCGTCAGCCGCCCTCCCGGCGAGCCATCCAGCAAACCCAGCGAACCGCCCGGCGGCGCCCGGCAACCAGGCGAGACCGGCCCGGACCCGGGCGGCGCCGGCGGGCCTGCGGAGTGACCGGCCGTGGCCCGGGACTACTACCAGCTTCTCGGTGTCGGCCGGGGCGGTA
>NZ_CDWRCM010000244.1:0-5811 GCF_977927585.1 Frankia sp. CcWB2
GGGCGGGCGGCTCGGGCAGCGCCGCCCGGTCCAGCTTGCCGTTGACCGTGCGGGGCAGCCGGTCCAGCGCGACGAACGCCTGCGGGAGCAGGTACGCCGGCAGCACGCGGGCCGCGTGGGCCCGGGCCGACGCGACCGGGTCCGGGCCGCTCCCCGGCCCGGGTACCAGGTAGGCGACGAGCTGGAGCGCGGGCGGGGCGTCCGGGCGGAAGACGACCGCCGCCGTCCCGACGCCGGGCGCCGCCTCCAGCGCCCGTTCGATCTCGCCGGGCTCGACCCGGAACCCGCGCAGTTTGATCTGATCGTCCGCGCGCCCGAGGAAGGCGAGCGAGCCGTCGGGCCGGCGGCGGGCGAGGTCGCCGGTGCGGTACATCCGCGCGCCGGGCGCCCCGAACGGGTCGGCCACGAACGGGTCGGCCACGAACCGGCCGGCCGTCAGGCCGGGGCGGCCCAGGTAGCCCCGGGCCAGCCCGGGACCGGACAGGTACAGCTCGCCGGCCACCCCGTCCGGGACCGGCGCCAGAGCGGCGTCCAGCAAGTAGGCCCGGGTGTTGGCGACAGGCGCGGCCCAGCCCGGGTCCGGGCCGGTGCCGGCCGGCGCCGGCCCAGCGCCGGCGCTGTGCCAGCCGTAGGCGTCGACCGAGTACTCGGTCGGCCCGTACAGGTCGTGGGCCACCATCCCGGGGATGGAGCACAGCCGCTCCCACAGTGGCGGCGGGGTGGCCTCGCCGCCGACCAGCAGCACGCCCGGCCGGTGGCTCGTCGTGCCGGGGGACCCCGGCCGGAGGAACCCCTGGCTCATCAGCTCCTGGAGGTAGGTCGGGGTCAGGTCGAGCACGTCGATCCGGGCCCGCTCGATGTAGTCGACGAGGGCGGCCGCGTCCCGCGCGGTGAGCTCGTCGACGACATGCACCTCGTGTCCGGCCAGCAGCCACAGCAACGGCTCCCACGAGCCGTCGAAGCTGAACGAGGCCGCGTGCAGTACCCGCTGAGCGTCCCGGTCCGGGCCGGCGGCGTGCTCGGCCGGCGCGATGAGGTCGACCACGTGGGAGACGAACAAGTTGACCAGGCCCCGGTGGGTGCCGACGACCGCCTTGGGGACACCCGTGGACCCCGAGGTGTAGATCACGCTGGCCGCGCCGGCCGGGTCCGGCCGGGCAGCGGCTGGACCGGCTGGACTGTAAAGGGCGGGGGCGTCGAGGGCGGGGGCGTCGAGCGATAGGACAGGAGCGGCGACGGCCGGCAGCCGGTCGGCCAAGGCCCGGGTGGTGAGGACGACGCTCGGTGCCGCGTCGGCCAGCAGGAACGCCAGCCGCTCCGCCGGCTGCTCGACGTCGATCGGCAGGTAGCTCGCGCCCGCCGCCAACACACCGAAGATCGCCGGGACCGTCAGCGCGCGGGGCAGCGCGAGCGCCACCACCGCCTCCGGAGGGGTGCCCAGCCGGGAAAGCCGGCCCGCGATCCGGCCGACCTGGGTCGCCAGCTCGGCGAACGTCGTCCGGCTCTCGGCGGTGACCAGCGCGACCCGGTCGGGATGGGCGGCCACGGCCCGGGTGAGCAGGTCCGGCACGGTCGTCCCGGCGCCGCCGGGACCGGCGGCGTCACCGGGGTCACCGGGGTCACCGGGCAGCGCCCGCTCCGGGCCGGCGGCGCAGCGCAGGGCGGCCGCCCGCTCCTCCTCGTCGGCGATCTCCAGCCGGCTGACCGGTCTGTCGGGGTCACGGACGATCTCGGCCAGCAGGCGGAGCAGCCGGTCGGCCAGCCGGGCGCCGCCGGCCGGCTCGATGACATCGGTGGCGAAGTCGACCAGCACGGTGATCTCGTTGCGGACGGCCCGGTCGACGAACGTCACGTCCAGGTCGAACTTGGCCGTCCCGGCCTCGGGGTTGATCCAGGTCACCGGCCCGCCGAGCAGCTCCCGGCCGTCGTCGGCCAGGTGATGGTAGCCGGCCATCACCTGGAACAGCGGGTTGATCCCCGGTGTCCGGCGCGGGTTGACCGCCGCGACCACGTCCTCGAACGGGAGGTCCTGGTGGTCGAAGGCGGCCAGGTCGGTCCGGCGGGCCCGGCCCAGCAGATCCCGGAAGGTCGGGTCGCCGGTCAGGTCGGACCGGATCACCAGCGTGTTGACGAAGAAGCCGACGAGCGGGTCGAGCGCGGCGTCGGCCCGGCCGGAGACGGGTACGCCGATCGGGATGTCGTCGCCGGAGCCCAGCCGGTGCAACAGGGTCGCGATGGCCGCGTGGGCGAGCATCGACATGCTCGTCCCGGTCGCCGCGCACAGCGCCCGCAGCCCGATCGCGACCGGGCCGCGCAGGACCCGGGCAGCCCGCCCCGACGCGCCGTCGCGTACGGCCGGGCGCGGCCGGTCCAGCGGCAGCGGGATCTCCTCCGGCAGGCCCCGCAGGGCGGCCAGCCAGAAGTCGAGCTGCCGGGCGGCCAGGCTGCCGTCGACGCCCGGATCGCCGAGCAGGTCGCGTTGCCAGAGCGTGTAGTCGGCGTACTGGACCGGCAACGGCGCCCAGTCCGGCGCGCGCCCGGCCCGCCGGGCGGCGTAGGCCGCGTCCAGGTCGAGCAGGAACGGCCGGTCAGACCACTCGTCGGTCGCGATGTGGTGCAGGACGACGACCAGCACGTCGTCGTCCGGGCCGCGCAGCACGGTCAGCCGTAGCGGCGCCTCGGCGGCCAGGTCGAACGGCTGGGCCGCCGCCCGGGTGATCCGGCCGGTCACCTCGTCGGGGCCGCACTCGACGACGTCGATGGCGGGGGTCGCGGCGACCGGGTCGAGGATCCGCTGGTAGGGCTGGCCGTCGACCGCGGCGACGACCGTGCGCAGGGCCTCGTGCCGGCCGAGGAGGTCGGTGACGGCGGCGCGCAGCGCGTCGACGTCGAGGCGGGCGCCGGTCCGGAACGCGAGCGGGTAGTTGTAGGCGTCGCTCCCGCCGGCCAGCGCCTCGACGAGCCACAGGCGACGCTGCGCCGGCGAGAGCGGGATCCGCTCGGGCCGCTCCCCCGCGACCAGCGGCGGGCGCCCGGTCTCGGCCCGGCCCGCTGCCTTCGCCGCCAGCGCCACCACCGTCGGTGCCTCGAACAGGTCACGGATGGCCAGATCGACCTCGAGCGCGACCCGGGCCCGGCTGACCACCCGGGTCGCGAGCAGGGAGTGGCCGCCCAGGGCGAAGAAGTCGTCCTCCACCCCGACCTCGGGCAGGCCGAGGACGTCGGCGAACAGCTCGGCCAGGGTGCGCTCCAGCGCCGTGGCCGGCGGCCGGCCGGAGCTCGCCGCCGCCACCGGCTCGGCTGGTGGCAGGGCGGCGACGTCGAGCTTGCCGTTGGCGTTGCGGGGGATGGCCGGCAGCGGCACGAACGCCGACGGGACCAGGTAGTCCGGCAGGGCGGCGGCCAGGTCGGAGCGCAGGCGGGCGACAAGCGCGCCGGCGGCGCGGGCGGCTGTCGGGTCGTTCGTGCGCGCCGTGGCCGGGCCGGGCCGGGCGGCCGGGTCGGCCGCCGGCCGGGTGACCGGGAGGGCGGGGCGGCCCGAGCCGCGCACGAAGACGGCGTCGAGCCGGCCGGGGTCGCCGGGTCGCGGCGCGAGGGCCGCCTCGTAGCCCAGGGCATCGGCCAGCGCGTATACATCGTGGGGGTCGACGGCGGCCGCCTCGCCGGCCTCAGCGCAAAGCCCAGCCTCAGTGCAAAGCCCGGCCGCGGCGAGTTCGGCGGCGATCCGGGCGTCCGGGATCGCGGTCAGACGGACCCGCTCCGGCAGGCGGCCCCGGAGCAGCGCGCCGAGTGCCTCCACGCTGTCCACGTCGACGTCCCAGGCCAGAACGTCCCAGGCCGGGGTGAGCGGCTCCACCGCCCGGGCGCCGTCGACCGGGGCGGGTCGGCGCAGCACCACGTCGTAGCGGTGCCGGGTCAGCTCGTCGCGGTGGCGCCCCCGCTTGACCCGGACCGACACCTCGAGATCGGCCTGGGCCGCCAGGTCCAGGAAGAACGCCGGCGAGACCACCAGCTCCTTCTCCAGCAGGAGGCGCCGGTCGACGGCGGCCGCGAGCCGAGCCGGGTCGGGCCCGGGCCGCGGGCCGGGGCGGGCCAGCTCGACCGCGCTGTGGAAGGCGCGCAACCGGCCCAGGTCCCGGACGTCGCCGACGAACAGCGAGCCGCCCGGGGCCAGCAGGTCGAGCGCGCCCCGCAGCACCGAGGCCAGGTAGCCGGCGCTCGGGAAGTACTGGATCACCGAGTTGACGACGACCGTGTCGAAGAAGCCGGTGGGCAGCCCATCGGTCAGGTGGGCCGCTTGGTGGCGCAGCTCGACCCGCCCGAAGCGGTCCGGGTCGGTGGCCAGCTCGGCCCGCAGCTTCGCGATGACGGGGGCGGCGAAGTCCGTGCCCCAGTACGCCTTGCACTCGGGCGCGAGCGGGCCGAGCAGCAGGCCGGTGCCGACGCCGATCTCCAGCACCCGCCGGGGCGCGAGTGCCCGGATGCGGTCGAGGGTGGCCGCCCGCCACTCCCGCATGTGCTCGAACGGGATCGGCTGCCCGTCGTAGCTGGAATCCCAGCCGGCGAAGTCCTCGACGAGCGCGGCGGTCGGGATCCGCTCGTACTCGTCGCTGTAGATCTGACGCCACTCGCCGACCTGGTCGGCCTCGATCGCGGCCGCCTCGGCGGGCGAGGGCTCGGCCGGCACGACGTAGGCGACGAGGCGCTTCGCGCCCGGCGTCGCCGGGTCGGCCGCCGCGATCACGGCGGACTGGCTGACCGCCTCGTGGCCGTCGAGGGCGGCGGTGACCTCGCCGAGCTCGATCCGGTGGCCGCGGATCTTCACCTGGTCGTCGGTGCGGCCGAGGAAGTCGAGGTTGCCGTCGGGGCGGCGGGCCACCAGATCGCCGGTGCGGTACATCCGCCCGCCCGGCCGGACCGGGTCGGCCACGAAGCGGGCCGCGGTCAGGCCGGGCTGGTCGAGGTAGCCCCGAGCCAGGCCGTCGCCAGCTATGTACAGCTCGCCGGCGACGCCGTCCGGGGCCGGGCGCAGCCAGCGGTCGAGCACGTAGACGGAGGTGTTGCGGATCGGCCGCCCGACGGTCGGCGTCGGGCTGTCGGCCGTCGCGGCCCCGAGGGTGTTGATCGTGTACTCGGTCGGCCCGTACAGGTTGTAGCCGGCCGTCCCGTCGGTGGTCCGCAGCCGGGTCCAGACGGAGCCGGGCACGGCTTCCCCGCCCAGCATGACCAGGGCCGGCCGGTGCCCGTCCGCGGGGTCGCCGCCGGTGGCCGGCCCGGCCTCGCTGGCCGAGCCGGTCCGCTCCAGCAGGCCGGCTTCGAACAGGTGGGCCGCGTAGGTCGGGGCGACGTTGACGACGTCGATCCGGTGGCGGTCGCAGTAGGCGACCAGCCCCTCGGCGTCCCGGCGCAGGTTCTCGTCACAGATGTGCACCTCGTGGCCCTCGACGAGCCAGAGCAGCTCCTCCCACGACATGTCGAAGGCGAAGGAGACGGTGTGCGCGATCCGCAGGCGCCGCCCGCCGGCCGCCGCCACCGTCGGGGTGAAGATCTCGTCCCGGTGGTTGAGCCACATATTCGTCAGCCCGCGGTAGGGCGTGACGACGCCCTTGGGCCGGCCGGTCGAACCGGACGTGTAGATGACGTAGGCCGGGTGGTCGAGCCGGTCCGCGCGGTCGCGGGCGAAGGCGCCGAGCTCCGCGCCCGTCAGCGGGCCGGCCGGGGTGGCGGCCAGCTCGGCGGCGACGGCCCGCTCGTCCAACGCGAGCCAGCTCGGGCCGCCAGACGCGCCGGCGGCGTCCGACGGGCTGGGGG
>NZ_CDWRCM010000245.1:0-2788 GCF_977927585.1 Frankia sp. CcWB2
GAGCCCGTCGACATTGCCTACAAATGTTGTGGATCCCGTCAGCGGGAGGCTACGGTGCCTCCTGATGACTTTGATATAAATTTGATTTTCTCCCTTGAGGACAGCACTGCTCCTGCGACTGGCTACTACCCTAATCTGAAACTTCCTGATGGGGTTAATCTTGCGCAACCACGAAAGCACGGCCTCGACACGATAGATAAATTCTATACGCATCGTGCGCTCGTTGGTCTGAGTCACATCTGGCGAAACATACACAGAATTGAAGACGCCCAGGTTGCCGGCCAGGTCGCATTCGTATTTACTTCCCTCTACCGCCGCGTAACTCGACTGAGCGAATTTCGATTCTGGGGTGGAAGCGGCAATACGGCTCGCTTGAATGTTCCGTTCATATTCGAGGAGTCGAACATTTTCCTCAGTTTTGAGCGGAAGGCCCGCACGATCGAAGACCATCTCCGCACAACGGCTCAACATTTCACGGGTCAAACGGCGGTTATCGAGCAATCAGCTACGAGTCTCGACTACTTGCCCGACAACTCGGTCGATTTGATTTTCACCGATCCCCCGTTTGGTGCAAATATTAATTACAGCGAAATGAACTTCCTCTGGGAATCATGGCTCGGCCGATTTACAAATCCGTCGAAAGAAGCGATTGTCAACCGAGTGCAAGGAAAGACCCTCGAAGACTATGAGAAGCTGATGCTCGCGAGTCTTTCTGAGGCGTACAGAGTTCTTCGGCCTGAGCACTGGATGCTTCTTGTATTCATGAATTCATCTGCTAGCGTATGGGGGGCACTTCGATCGGCAATTGAGACAGCGGGATTTATCGTGGTGACAGCGGATGTGTTCGATAAGCAGCATGGCACATTCAAACACTTCGTCAGCGAAAACACTCCCGGTTCCGATATAATTTTGCACTGCCTAAAGCCAAGTGGCTCCCAGGGGCGACTTATTAACAATCGCGATCTAGAATTGCATGAGTTCCTTGAGCTTGTTGATTTCGACAAATACCTCCAACCTTACCTTCATGTTGATCGCGCGACAGAGTACGATCTTCGGCGCATCTACAGCGAGTGGATTGCGCACGCATTGACGCACGGGGGGGCACTTCTCGACTTCTCGCAATTCCGGGATAGCGTGGACAGAATAAGAAATTCCCGGAGCTAGTCTAGAGCAAGGTCGCCAATCCTATCGAGCCCTTCCAACAGCAACTGGAAACAATGCTCGTCGTTGACGCCTTGGAATGCCTCCGTCAACTGACGATATGCCGATTCACGAAGAAACAAGGGAACTGCGCCGGCGCGAACCTGCTCAGGCCCGCTAGCTGACCCCTCTAGCGGCTTTACGGCAGAGGCGGAGGAAGAAACGAAGCGGCTGAGATCATCGATGTCGAGTTTTCCTTTGGCCGCACGACGGAGAAGACCGTGCGTTTGAGGTGTTAGCCATACCCGAATAATTCCAAGATCTACTTGTTCACCGATAACCGTGAAGATATACAGGTTTGGATCGGAGGGGGGCGGAACGTCGAAGTATGGCTGAATTTTGATCCCGGCTGACGTTGTAACTGAGTATCGCTTCTTGCCCGTGGAGCGTTCGTAGATCCACAGGTTTTTACTGCCCTTTCGGCTGCTGCCAGCGACGTCTCGCCATTCTGCGATATAGTTATTCGGGTCCGGAGCGGACATAGGCTCCTCAAAGTATAGAAACTGTCGTAGAGAATCTTGCCAGAGGAGCCAACCAATCCGCATATCTACTGGTCGCTGCGCGGTCTGGTTCTCAACTTTTCGCCGTCGGTTCAAAACGAGTTCTGCGTACTGTTTGAATACGTCTACCATTATATCGTTTGCATCCGCCTCGATCGTAGGAATCCTCACGGATCGCGTTAGTGAAGGATGCATCAGAGTGGTACCACATGCTTCCTCGATCGACTTTGATTTATAGCGAAGCATCTTGTGTTCAACCCCAAGGCCTTCGTGCATCACATCTATATTCAGATTCGACCATCCTTGGAGAGGTATATTCTTGGCCGAGCAGTAAACGTCGCTCCAGTCCGCCTCTTCGAGCTTGCGTCCCATCATCTCCGCCACTTTCATCGCCAAACCCATTTGAACGAGGTCGCGTTCAGTAGCAGTGAAGACTGGCAGGGTTCGGGACTGCATATCTTTCCCCTCGATCAAGAAATAGAGGCGATGCACAAATTCCGTGCACCGGCGGTTATAGGATGTCCGTATCCGCGAGTGCTTACGGGCTCCCTACCTGCCGACTCTTCTGGCCTACTTCGAAGGGTCAGCTCGCCGCGAAGCTCCTTCCGACTGGCGGCGACGCGCCCGGCGAGCACGGCGCGCCAGCGCCGCGCGCAGGCGGTTGCGGGGCGCGGGCACGCCGCCGCATCTTGATCCTAAACAGGCAGATTCGGCAGTCTCAGCGGAGTACCGGTGGGCCGTCGGCGAGGTAGTCGCGGATGCGGATCCGGATGCTGTCGTGCATGGTCAGCTCGTCGAGGGTGGCGGGGTCGTGGAAGTCGACGGCGGTGGACTCGTGGCTGACCTGGAGGGTTCCGCCGGTGATGGTGCAGGCGCAGCAGATGTTGAACTGCTGGCGGACCTCGCCGTCGTCGTAGGCGAAGACGTGGCCGGGGCCGGAGTAGATGCCGACGATGCGGTCGATCCGTACGTCGAAGCCGGTCTCTTCCTTGGTCTCGCGGATGACGCAGTCGGCGAAGGTCTCGCCGATGTCCATCTTCCCGCCGGGTAGCGCCCAGTTCCCGGAGTCGCTGCGGCGCTGGAGCAGG
>NZ_CDWRCM010000245.1:2981-4001 GCF_977927585.1 Frankia sp. CcWB2
TGGGTGCGTTCCAGATGGCTTCGAACTGGTGGGCGTAGCTCTCGAAGAGGCCGGCGGAGCTGTGCCGCTTCAGGTGGAGCATGGGGTGCTGGAAGCCGTGCAGCTTGTACAGGTACGGCGTGACGAGCATCTGATCATCGAACCGGTAGAGCGCATTGTACAGCGGCACCCGGTGGAACCGCAGCTCGACCCCAGAATTAGACAGCAGGGACTCGAAGTGGCCGACGGTTGACCGGATGCGTCCCGGGAGCGTCCCGCCGAGGTTCTCCAGCTCGTCGCGGGCGGTGACCTCGGCGCACTCCGGGTCCGCCAGGGCGATGCGGACGCGCAAGCCTTGGGCGCACTTGTCGGCGAGGATGCGGGGCAGGTCGGGGTGCTGCTCGGGGAAGAACAGCCCATGAGGTCGATCGTCGTACCAGCACGGTCCAGCAGGCGTGACCAGAGCTGGGACGGTGCGTCAGCGCGGCGGACGTAGGCGGACACGATCTCGCTGGTCACGAGGGAGCCGGAGGCGCTGGCGGCGCTGGCTTCGGGCCAGAGTTCCTCTTCGGAGCGGCCGAGTGCGTCGGAGGCTTTCCACCGGTGCCGCGGGTGGGGAAGGCGGCCCTTCAACCAGCGATGCACGGTCTTGGGGTCCACGCCGACTGATCGCGCAAGGGTCTCGATCTCCATACCGCTCGATGCCATGGCCACCCGCAAGTGCTTGTTGGTTCCCTGGGCCGCCACTGTCACACCTTCCCGCCGGGGACGTTACGGACAGCATCATAGACGTCCTAAACGTCCCCGATCGACGGTAGGAACGTCCCGTCATCTGATCGACGCTCAACGTCACCGGAAGGTGCACGGCAGAGCAGGACGGATGGCGAGGGGAGCCACTGCCCATGAAGGCGGAAGAACCGGTCTACGGGCTCGTACGATTCGAGGGCGACGGCCAACGGGTGCGGGAGATCGTGTTGGCGTTCGAGACCGCGGGGGCGGCCGACCGGTACGCCCGTGAGGTCGGCTGGTCGGAGTACGGCG
>NZ_CDWRCM010000245.1:4529-6472 GCF_977927585.1 Frankia sp. CcWB2
TCCCCGCGTCGGTCCAGGCGGCCGATGTTCCCGCGGCGGTGGCCTGATGGGCGGCACCGGGCAGGCGACGATCGCGGCAGCGTACCGGTCGTACGTGCTGGCCCTGCTCGACCGGGATGCCGCCTATGACGACGACCCGGAAGGCGACCCGCCACTCACCCTCGCGGACTACCGGCGAGCCCTGGTCACGGTTCTCGCGCTGGACCCGTCGCCGTTGCTCATCGCCGGACGATGGGTCACCGGCACGGAAGCGACGGCATTCACGGCAGGACAGCAAGCAGGGCTCGACAGCGCCGTGGTCGCCATCGGCGAGACCTGGCGCCCGGAACTCCTCCGCCGCTTCGACGACGACACCTCGGAACACTCGGCGGACGCTGGTACCGCTGTCGACGCCGCCATGGCTGTACCCACGAGCCCGGGGCCGATGACGTTGGCGCTGGCTGTTCACCACGGTCTGCTCTCCTCCGCGGCCGCGCCGCCGTCATACGGCACGCCTCGGCCCCCTGCGGCGCCTGGCCACAATTCCGGGCGGCTGCTGGTCGTCGACGGTGACGGGGAGGTTGTGGGCTCATTCGCCCGGTCGGAGTTCGCCCGTGCGCACGGCTGGGCGCATATGCGGGTGGCGGAGCCGCTGACCCGGCGGCCGGTGTGGATCGAGGATCTGGAACAGCGGGAGTCCTGGCGGATCGACACCGGCTCGTGCGTGCATCAGCGATGGGCGCCGGTTTCCTCGTCGACTCTGGGCGCGGGCTGCTCGATGGGCGCGGCGGCGACCATACCACCAGTAGATGAAGACGATACCAAGTAAGGATGGGCATGTCAACCGGTTATATCGGGTCGCAATACATTGAAGGTATAACTGTTGGCACAGGGACGGTCACGCACGTAGTGTCCGTTATGCCCACGAAACGGAGCGGGCTCCGGGTGGGCGGAGCAGACGCGACCACGGCCGGGCGGCCCTCATCGACGTCCCATCGGCGGGGCGGGGGTGTGATGCCCGGCGAACGACCCGGCCGGCGTGCGCGAGATCGACGAGCTGATCGGCCAGGTGGACGCGGAGCTGTCCGCGCTCGGCGTGCGCGGGAAGGCGGCGTCGGAGGAGAGGGAGCGTCCGCGGCGGGTGCGGTCCACGAAGTGGCGGCAGGACGTGCCGGATCTCCCCCGGCTGCCGGTGGAGCGGCGCACCGTCGGGCGGACGTTCACCGCACCGGACGGCATCGTGTGGCAGCCCTCGCTGTTCCTCACCCTGACCTGTGACAGCTACGGGCGGGTGCACTCCGACGGCATCCCCGTCGACCCGAACTCGTACGACTACCGGCGCGCCGCGCGGGACGCGCTGCACTTCCCGAAGCTGGTCGACCGGTTCTTTCAGAACCTGCGCCGCGCGGTCGGCTGGAACGTCCAGTACTTCGCCACCCTGGAACCCCAACGACGCCTCGCACCGCACCTGCACGCCGCGATCCGCGGAACGATCCCCCCGGGCGGTGATCCGCCAGGTCGCGGCGGCCACGTACCAGAACATCTGGTGGCCGAACTGCGACAGCCCGAAATACGACCCGGCCCGCCCTCCGGTCTGGGACGACAGCCAGGGCGGCTACGTCGACCTGGACACCGGGACGCTTCTGCCGTCCTGGGATGACGCGGTCGACGCGATCTACGAGGACGACGAACCCGCACACGTGGTTCGGTTCGGCCCGCAGATCCGCGCGGACGGGGTCACGGCGGACTCGCAGACGGCGGGCAGGCTGATCGGCTATCTGACGAAGTACCTGACCAGGGGCCTGGACACCTGCCACGCGGCCGACTCCGACGCGCAGCGCGCCCATATCGACCGGTTCGCGGACGCGCTGCGGCACGAACCCTGCTCCCCCGTCTGCTCCAACTGGCTGACCTACGGCGTCCAGCCGCGCAACGCCCGCCCCGGCCTCGCACCCGGCCGGTGT
>NZ_CDWRCM010000246.1:0-1976 GCF_977927585.1 Frankia sp. CcWB2
TCCAGGAAGGCCAGCAAATCGTACTCCCGCGCCGTCACCTGGACCGGACGGCCGTCGACGGAGATCCGCCGGCTGCGCCGGTCGAGGACGAGCGGCCCGTGCCGGACCACGTCGGAGCCCTCACCGGTGGCCCGGACGGCGCGCCGCCGCACCGCCCGTATCCGGGCCAGCAGTTCGGCGAATCCGAATGATTTTACCAGGTAGTCGTCGGAACCGAGGTCCAGGGCCTCGACCCGGTCCGCCTCGTCCCCCCGAGCCGTCACCACGATCACGGGGGTGTCCCCGCGCTCGCGGATGCGCCGGCACACCTCCGCGCCGTCGATGTCGGGCAGTCCCAGGTCCAGGAGCACGAGGTCGGGCGGGGACACGCCGTCGACCCGGGCGAGCGCGGCCTCCCCGGTCCGCACCCGGTCGGCGGTGTAGCTGGCACGGTCCAGACCGCGCACGAGCTGGGTACCGAGGCCGTCGTCGTCCTCGACTACCAGTACCCGGGCACCGAGGGGGTCGGGATACCGCTGCAGGTCCGCTGCGTGTGCTCGAGAGCCGTTGCCTGCAGGCGTCGCCATAGCATGACAGTAGGCGGCACTGGGCGCGTCCGGCCGCCGGCCCCGCGGGTGCCACCGCGATTCCGCCGTCGCCAGCTCCGATTCCGTCAGTATCTACTCGTTTCGTAACGTCTGCCCATTTTGCCGGATCCAGCCCGGTCTCACCGGCTCGGCCGGCAGCGTGTCGCCGGACGACAGCGCGGCGAGGATTCCCTCGAGGGCGTGCCGGGGAAGATCGATCAGCCGGGCGGCTAGCAGGTCGGGATCGCGCGCGACCCGGGTCACGGCGGCCCGGGCGTCGCGCTGGGAGAGCGTGCGCCCCGAATCCTCCCGGACGATCCGGATGAGCCCGTCCCGCCAGACGTTGCCGATCTTGCCGTGCGGGCGGTCCAGCAGCCACCGGGCGAGCCGGTCGGCGGGGCCGAGCGCCGCCGGGTCGACGGCCGTGAACGTCACGAGCCGCAGGTCCCCGAGGTCCCGGGTGGGGGTGGCGGTCCACTTCGCCCGCAGCTGCCGCAGCGGGTCACCCTGGGCCCGCCGGCGGCGGACGCCCAGATCGGGGTGATCGGAGGAGACGACGACGGCGAGCCGGTCCGCGTTGACCGCCAGGAGGAGCCTGGTCAGCCAGGGGCCCGGATCGTCCGACAGGTCGGTGGCCACGCTGACCGTTCCGTCCTCGGTCGAGGCGCCGGGCCCGGTCGAGGCGAACGCGGGCAGCCCCCGGTCGAACACGGTCGCGAGACGCACGTGGACCGCGTCGACCTCCCGCCGCTCGCCAACGAACACGGCACGGCCCGCCGGTCCGGTGGCGAGGAAGGCGGCCACCGCGTCGAGGACCGGGGCGGTCAGGCGCGTCGGCCGGCTCTGCGTGGACTGCCGGCCCCGGGTGTAGATGGCGGCCGTCGCGGTTGTGGCCGCCGTGGCCGCCGTGGCCGAGCGGTCCAGCTGCTTCCAGGTGGTCGGGGTCGGCTGGCAGACGTACATGTCGGCTCTGGCACCCACCGCCTCCGCGCCCTCGTAGACGTGGAAGCCTGGCCAGATGGCCTCGAACACGAAGCCCTGATCGATCAGCGCCCGCTGCACCTTCCAACCCAGCGTCGGTACCCGGTCGCTGAACCCGTAGGCCAGCAGGACGCGACCATGCTCGCGGTCCGCGAGACCCTGCGCACCGCGCCCGGTGAACAGCGCCACGCCCTCCGGGGTGTAGGGCGGATCGGTGAACGCCAGATCGGCCGTGCCCACCACCGCCGGCGGCAGGCCGAAGCGCAGGTCGGCGTAGAGGCACCGCAGCCGGACGCCCAACGACCGGGCCGAGCTGTCCAGGTAGGCGAGCAGCTCGTCGTCGATGTCGACGACGGTCACGGTGAGCCCGTCAATCAGCGAGACCGCAGCCAGCGAGGTGAGATCATGATCACCTATGCACAGCAGATG
>NZ_CDWRCM010000246.1:2155-2592 GCF_977927585.1 Frankia sp. CcWB2
AGCGGGGTCTGCCCGTTCAGCTTGTCATAACGGATCAGGCCGCGGTAGCGGTCGATCGACGCCGGGCGCAGCACGTGACGCCCGTCGGGGCCGGTCCGCAGATCGTCGCCGAGGCTGGCGAGGATCTCCTCCACGCTCCGCCGGGGCAGGCCCGAGCTCTGGACCAGCTGGCGCAGGGTGCGTGGCTGCTCGGCCAGCGCCGCCACCGCCGCGCGAGGCGCCCGGGCATGCACCCGGTAGCCCGCCAGCAGGATCGCCAACGACTCGCCGGATTCGGCCGGATCACCCGGCGCCCGGCCCGGGTGATCCGGCCCTGACAGGGGATGTAGAGGGGACACGCAACCAGCCTTGCACCTCCGGCGGACCTGCGATTCTACCGGTCCCCGCCGAGGCCAGCTAATCTCTATACCGTGCTCAGAAGGCTTGATCTGCGTGGC
>NZ_CDWRCM010000246.1:2938-5969 GCF_977927585.1 Frankia sp. CcWB2
GCGGTGCCTGCCGCAGCCGAGATCCGGCGGCTACTGCCGCGGGCCGCGGTCGACGTCGACGTCGCTGTCGATGCGGTCCGGCCGGTTTGTGCGGACGTGCGGGACCGTGGCGACGCGGCCGTCCTCGCCGCCGCGGAGCGGTTCGACGGCGTCCGCCCGCCGAGCCTGCGGGTGCCCGCCCAGGTTCTCGCCGCCGCCGCGGATGCCCTGGATCCGGCCGTGTACGACGCGCTGACCGAGGCGATCCGCCGGACCCGGCTGGTGCACCGTGCGCAGCTGCGGGAGCCGGTGGCGATCGAGGTCGCGCCCGGTACCACGGTGACGCAGCGATGGGTGCCGGTGGAGCGGGTCGGCCTGTACGTGCCGGGCGGGCGGGTCGCTTACCCCAGCAGCGTCGTGATGAACGTCGTGCCCGCTCAGGAGGCCGGGGTCGGCTCGCTCGCGGTCTTCTCCCCGCCGCAGAAGGACAACGGCGGGCTGCCGCACCCGGTGGTCCTCGCCGCCTGCGCGCTGCTCGGTGTCGAGGAGGTCTACGCGGCCGGCGGAGCCCAGGCCGTGGCGATGGCCGCCTACGGGACCGCGAGCTGCCCGCCGGTCGATGTGATCACCGGGCCCGGCAACGTTTACGTCACGGCGGCCAAGCGCCTGCTGCGCGGGGTTGTCGGGGTGGACGCCGAGGCGGGCCCGACCGAGGTCGCGATCCTCGCCGACGCCACCGCGGATCCGGCCTTCGTCGCCGCCGACCTCATCGCCCAGGCCGAGCACGACCCGATGGCCGCCTGCCTGCTGATCACCCCGTCGGTGGAGCTCGCCGACGGGGTCGACGTCGAGCTCGGCAAGCAGGTGCCCGCCACCCGCCACCGGGAGCGGGTGGCGGAGTCGCTCGCCGGCCAGGGGGCGGTCGCGCTCGTCGCGGACGTTGACGCGGGTCTCGCGGTGGCGGACGGCTGGGCCGCCGAGCACCTGGAGATCCACACCACGGGCGCCGCCGCGGTCGCGGCCCGGGTGCGCCACGCCGGAGCGGTCTTCGTTGGCGACTACGCTCCCGCCCCGCTCGGCGACTACCTCGCCGGGTCCAACCACGTCCTGCCCACCGGCGGCACCGCCCGGCATTCCGGCGGTCTGGCGGTCACCACCTTCCAACGTCAGGTCCAGATGGTCGAGTGCACGCGGGAGGGGCTCGCCGCCGTCGCCCCGCGTATCGCCGCGCTCGGCGGGGCAGAGGACCTCACAGCTCACGTCGACGCGGTGGAGGTTCGACTCCGATGACATTCAAAGCGGCCGGGAGCGGTGCCGAGGACGGGAGCGGTGCCGAGGACCGGCCGTGGCGCCCGTGGGACGCCGACGGCCTGCCGCTGCGCGACAGCCTGCGCGGGCTCTCGCCCTACGGCGCTCCGCAGCTCGACGTGCCGGTGCGGCTCAACACCAACGAGAACCCGCACCCGCCGTCGGCCGGGCTGGTCGACGCCCTCGGCAAGGCCGCGGCCCTCGTCGCCACCGAGGCGAACCGCTATCCCGACCGGGACGCCGAGGCGCTGCGTGCCGACCTCGCCTACTACCTGACACCCGATGCCGGCTTCGGCGTGCACACCAGCCAGGTCTGGGCCGCCAACGGCTCCAACGAGATCCTCCAGCAGCTCCTCCAGGCGTTCGGCGGGCCCGGTCGGGTGGCGCTCGGGTTCGAGCCGTCCTACTCGATGCACCGCCTCATCGCGCTGGCCACCGCCACCGAGTGGGTGGCCGGGGAGCGGGCGGAGGACTTCACGCTCTCCCCGGCCGCGGTCACCGACGCGATCGCCCGGCACCGACCTGCCCTGGTCTTCCTCTGCTCGCCGAACAATCCGACGGGCACGGCCCTGCCGCCCGAGGTCGTCGTCGCCGCCTGTGAGGCGGTGGAGGCCACCGGCAGCGGTATGGTCATCGTCGACGAGGCCTACGCCGAGTTCCGGCGGGCCGGCGTGCCCAGCACGCTGACGCTGCTGCCCCGTCATCCGCGGCTCGTCGTCACCCGGACGATGAGCAAGGCGTTCGCGCTGGCCGGTGCCCGGGTGGGCTATCTCGCCGCGCACCCCGCCGTGGTGGGCGCGCTGCACCTGGTGCGGCTGCCTTACCATCTGTCGAGCTTCACCCAGGCCGTCGCGCGCACGGCGCTCGCGCACGCCGACGAGCTGCTCGGCACGGTGGAGGCGGTCAAGGCCCAGCGCGACCGCATCGTCCGGGAGCTGCCGGCGCTCGGTCTGCGGCTGGCTCCGAGCGATGCCAACTTCGTGTTCTTCGGCCGGTTCGCTGATCAGCGGGCGGTGTGGCAGAGCCTGTTGGACGCGGGGGTGCTGGTCCGCGACGTCGGTCTGACCGGCTGGCTGCGGGTCACCGCCGGGCTGCCGAACGAGGTGGACGCGTTTCTCGGGGCGCTGGGCAGAACCCTCACCGGCAGCGTCATCGGCGCGGACGGTGTCATCAGCCTCGCTACCGCCTGAGCCCCTGGCACGGCCCGAGCGCCCTGGCACGGCCTGAGCCCCTGGCACGGCTTGAGACCTACAGAGACCGAGGAAGCCCCCGATGGCACGCACCGCGCGAATCGAACGCAAGACGTTGGAGTCGGACGTCCTGGTCGAGCTCGACCTCGATGGGACGGGAATCTCCTCGTCGGACACCGGCGTCCCGTTCTTCGACCACATGCTGTCCCAGCTCGGCAAGCACGGCGGGTTCGACCTCACCGTGCGTACCCGGGGGGATCTGCACATCGACGCCCACCACACCGTCGAGGACACCTCGATCGCCTTCGGGTCCGCCCTGCGCGAGGCGCTCGGCGACAAGGCGGGTATCCGCCGGTTCGGGGATGCCACCGTCCCGCTGGACGAGGCGCTCGCCCAGGCCGCCGTCGACCTGTCCGGCCGGCCGTACTGCGTGCACGCCGAACCGGATCTCGTCGGGGTGATCGGAACTTACGACACGACGCTGACCCGGCACATCTTCGAGTCGATCACCGCGTCCGCCCGGATCGCGCTGCACGTGCGGGTGCTGTCCGGCC
>NZ_CDWRCM010000247.1:0-1962 GCF_977927585.1 Frankia sp. CcWB2
CATCGGACATCCGGCCGTACCACAGGGCCGGCTCGGCATCGGGCCATTCGGGCAAGGGGAGCAACGAAGGAAATTCCATACGATGATGCTATAACGTACTACTTGCGTAGGCGTTGACGACCCAGCTAAGGCCCACGGGTGAGAAGCCCAGGTCGCTCTGGATGGCCGGCATCGCCACGGTCACGACGCTGCCGTCCAGAATGATCGTCAGCATGCTGGTGGCGAGCACGCCGAGGGCGAGCCAGCGCGACCGTGGCGCGGAACGCCTGGCGGGCGTGGCGCGGGTGGAGGGTACGGCGGCGGTGGAAGGCGTGGCGGGCGTGGGGGCAGCGGACACGGACTCTCCTGTCGGGTGAGGCAACAGAAGGGACCGTAGTAGATAGGACCGCAATAGACGAGTCTGTGGTAGACGATCCTTCTCGTGGCTACCTCGTGGCTACCTCGTGGCTACTGAGCCCGCTGGCGGGCCCGCCGGACCGGCTGAGGGCTCTCCGCCGGTCCGGCCAGATGCCCCTCGACCAGGCGGTTCATCGCCCGCGGGAAGACCTCCCGCTCCTCGGTGGGAAGCGCCGCCAACGCCTCCTCGTGGACCCGATCGACGATCTCCTGGCTCCGCGCGGCGATCCGCGCGCCCTCCTCGGTGACCGCGATGATCCGAGCCCGCCGGTCCCTGGCGGAGGGCCGACGTTCGGCGAGGCCGGCCTTCTCCAGGGCGTCGACGGTGACCACCATCGTCGTCTTGTCCATGTCGCCGATCTCGGCGAGCTGGATCTGGGTGCGCTCCTCCTCCAGGGCATGCACCAGCACGCAGTGCATGCGTGCGGTGAGACCGATCTCGGCGAGCGCGGCCGCCATCCGGGTCCGCAGGGCATGGCCGGCGCGGTCCAGCAGGAACGACAGGTCTGGTCCGGCGCGGGAGGGCGCCATGGCGGTCATGCCCGCAGCATAACGACTGGGTCCGTCGCGGATTATCCGTAAGCCTGCCGTCGAGTGGTCGGGGTGATCCAGCCGGCCCGGCTGACCGCGTAGACGGCATGGGCCTCGTCGTGGAGGAACTCGCTGCGGACGTACGTCATGCCGAGGCGTTCGGCGACCCGGACGGACGCGGTGTTGGCCGGGACGATGGCCGAGACGACCTCGGTGAGGTCGGGGCGCTGGGCGAACACCCAGGTCAGTGCCGCGGTGGCGGCCTCGGTGGCATAGCCGCGCCCCCAGCGGTCCCGGCGCAGGAACCAGACGGCCTCGACGCCCGGCCACCCGGGTTCGGTCCACAGCCCCGCCTGGCCGACGAGCTGCCCGCTCGCCTTCTCGACGACCGACCACGGACCCACGCCGGTCAGCATCCAGCAGCCCATGCAGCCGGCCAGGGCATGCCAGACGCCGTCCGGGTCGGTCGGCCGGTGGAAGTAGCGGGTGAACTCGGGATCGGACCAGATCTCGGTGTAGCCGGCGACGTCGTCGTTGTGGATGGGCCGCAGGACGAGCCGGTCCGTCGTGAGAAGGGGAATGATCGTGGTCAGACTCATCGCGTCCGGTAGTTTGCCGGAAGCCTGCGGCCCGCCTCGAGAAAGGCGGCGACCGTGGGTTGCGAGGCGGACCGTGGGTTGCGAGGCGGACCGTGGGACCCGCGCGCGAGCCACCGGCTGGATAGCCTCGGGTCGTGGCTCTGTTCTGCCTGCTGCACGGAGCCTGGCACGACGCCACGTGCTGGGAGCCCCTCGGAGCGGAACTGCGGGCGCGGGGACATCGGGTGGTGGCACCGGACCTGCCGTTGCACAACCCGGCCACGACGTACGAGGAACGCATCCGCCCGGCGCTCGCCGCCCTCGATGCGGCCATCGTGGCCGCCGGACCAGGGGCTCCCGGGACCGCCGGATCGATCGTGGTCGTCGGGCATTCGATGGGGGCCGCCGACGCGCCCCGACGGCACCAGCGCCTGGGATCCACGGACGGCGATCGCGG
>NZ_CDWRCM010000247.1:2292-5965 GCF_977927585.1 Frankia sp. CcWB2
TGCTGTACCCGCGCCGCCATCCCCGCCATGATCGTCTGTGCCACCGGTGACGAGCTGTTCGACATCGAGTCCGAGCGGGCCGGGGCGAGGACGTCGCTCGGCGTCGAGCCCGTCGAGATCCCGGGCGGCCATCTGCCGATGCTGGAGGCCCCGGATTAGACCGGGCCCTGGCGTCGCTCCTCCGACCCCGACGGATCAGACCCCGGGCCCTCGGCCGGCCGCCGGACCGCCCCGTGCTCGGGGCAAGCCGACGTCACCCTCCCGACTGCCGGTAGACCGGCCGTACCCCGGGTACCCCGGACGCGGGAGGCGCTGGGGGCACGGCGGCACTTCCGGCAGGCGGTGACCAGACCATGCCGCGGCGGGGGTTCGAGCCAGCGGAAGTCCGGACGGTACGCCATCATCCGTTTGCGCAGCATGGGACCGGCCTGCGGGTCAACACCGTCCTCGACGAACAGGCACAGCGCGGCATCAGGCACAGCGCGACTGCCTGGACTTCGCGGCGAGTTGTGCCGCCAGGATGCTGCGCGGCACAGGCGTCCACGACGAATTGGTGCACCGGTCGGTAGGCCCCGAGACCGTAGGAGCGCGCGAGTAACTTGCCGTAGCCGGCCAGCGGTGCCGTAGCCGGGCGGCGAACAGGCCCGGGACGGATCAGACCATCGCCGGTCGTGTGGACGGCGGCGCCGGGGGCATTCCCCCAGCACAGGCCAGCGGCTGACCGTCGGCTGACCGGCGGGATCGGAGAGGGACCGACGGGATCGGGGGAGGGAAGGCGTCGATGAGCCTGAGCAGGCGGCTGGCGTTGGTGTTCCGGGCCAAGGCCAGCAGGATGTTGGACCGCGCCGAGGATCCGCGTGAGGTTCTCGACTATTCCTACGCCCGGCAGCTCGAGCTGCTGGCGCAGGTCCGCCGCGGGGTAGCGGACGTCGCTACCAGCCGGAAGCGGCTGGAGCTCCAGGTCGAACAGCTACGGGCGTCCGCCGAGCGGCTGTCCGGGCAGGCCCGCCAGGCGGTCGCCGCGGGCCGCGACGACCTGGCCAGGGAGGCCCTCGGCCGCCGGGCCGGGGTGGCCGCGCAGCTGGAGGAGCTGCGGGAGCAGCATGCATCGCTGCGGGCGGAGGCGGACCGGTTGACGCTGGCGGCGCAGCGGTTGGCGGCCCAGCTCGAGGCGTTCCGGACCAGGAAGAAGACGGTGAAGGCGACGTACACCGCGGCGGAGGCGCAGACGAAGATCGGCGAGGCGCTGGCGGGGGTCTCCGAGGAGATGGGCGACGTCGGCCTGGCAATCCAGCGGGCCGAGGACAGAGCCGAGCAGATGCAGGCCAGGGCCGGCGCGATCGACGAACTACTCGCCTCCGGAGCCTTGGAGACGGCGGCCGGTGGCCCGCGCGACGACATCCAGGCCGAGCTGGACCGGCTGTCCGTGACCGCCGACATCGATCGGGATCTGGCCGAGATCAAAAGCGCCATGCCCGCGCGGGCGATCGGCGGCCGCCAGCCGGCCGACGCTGCTCGACCGGAGGAGCAGCCGTGATCGTGCGCATTCTGGGTGAGGGCCAGTTCGACCTGCCCGCCACCGACCTGGAGGCCCTCAACGAGCTGGATGACGTGCTGCTGGCGGCCGTCGAGGCCGGGGACGAGCCGGCGTTCCAGGAAGCCTTGACGAGGCTGCTCGAACGGGTCCGGACGCGCGGCCGCGCGGTGCCGGCGGACCGGCTGGAGCCATCGGAGCTGGTGCTGCCGCGCGCTGGCACCGGGCTGGCGGAGGTCCGCGGGCTGCTCGGCGAGGAAGGCCTGATTCCCGGCGGCTGAGCCCCGGCCGACGAGGTGACGATGGTGAGGTGACGATGATGATGGTGACGCGTGCGCCGCGGAGGTTCGCCCCGGACCAGGGACTGTCGGCCCGGATGGTGCTGACCGTCTTCCTGCTCGGGCTGGTCTACGTCGCCTTCATCGCCGTCCTGATCGCTGTCGGGGTGTCACCGGTCCTGGTTGTCCTGATCGCCGGCGGGCTGCTCGCCGCCCAGTACTGGTTCTCGGACCGCCTCGCGCTGTACGCGACCGGTGGGCGCATCGTCAGCCCGGCGCAGGAGCTGCGGCTGCACGGCGTCGTGGACCGGCTCTGCGCGCTGTCCGACCTGCCGAAGCCCGCGGTGGCGGTCGTGGGCACCGACCTGCCGAACGCGTTCGCCACCGGCCGGACCCCGAAACGCGCCGTCGTCTGCGTGACGACCGGGCTGCTGCGCAGGCTGGAGGCCGACGAGCTGGAGGGGGTGCTGTCCCACGAGCTGTCCCACGTCGCGCACCGGGACGTGGCCGTCATGACCGTCGCGTCGTTTCTCGGGGTGCTCGCCGGTCTGGTCACCCGATTCGGTCTCTACTCCGGGATGGCCGGCGGCTTCGGTCGGTCCGACGGCTATGACGGCGACGGCGACGGCGACGGCGATGATGAGGACAGCGGCGCCCTCGTCGTGTTCGTCGTGGTGGTCGTCTCCGCCGCCGTCTACGCGCTGTCGTTCCTGCTGACCAGGGCGCTGTCGCGGTACCGGGAGCTCGCCGCCGACCGGTCCGGGGCGATCCTCACCGGCCAGCCGGCCGCACTCGCCGCCGCGCTCACCAAGGTCACCGGCGAGATCTCCCGGATCCCGACCCGCGACCTGCGGGCCGCCGAACCGTTCAACGCCTTCTTCTTCGCCCCTGCGCTGGCGAACGGCGTCAGCCTGTCCTCGTTGTTCTCGACCCACCCGCCGCTGGATGCCCGCCTGGCCCAGCTTGCCCGGCTGGCCGCCCAGTCCGGTGAGCCCGGGTAGTTCGGTGACCCGGGTAGAAAGTAGGCCGGACCATGCGGATCCTCGACGTGCTTCTCGGCCGGACCCGGCCCGCCCCGCCGGACCTCGACCGGCTGTTCACGCTCCCGGCCGCCGCCGTCACCCTGCAGGCCGCCAGCTCATGGCGGCCGACCGGGGCCGGGGCGGTCTGCGTCAAACCCGCGTCCGGCGGCGCGTTCACCGGGGTAGCGCAGGAGATCGACCGGCTGCTGAGCCTGGACGGCGGCCGGTACGAGCGGCGCACGGACAGCTTCGGGTACAGCTGGCTGCTGCGACGGACCGGCGAGCAGGACGGCGAGCAGGACCTCGCTGGCCTGGTCACCGACCTGCACGCGGCGAATGCCGCGGTGCGCGACGCCGGTTTCGGCCCGGCGCTGCTGTGCACCGTCGTCGGGTTCACCGACGGCAGCCGGCAGATGGGGCTGATCTACCTTTACAAACGCGGCACCTGGTACCCGTTCGTGCCGGCCGGTGACCAGCGCCGGGACAATCCGGCCGAGCTGGAGGTACGGGAGGTGCTGGCGGGTGAGCTCCCGATCGAACCGGACCTGTCCCGCTGGTTTCCCCTGTGGGGAGCGCCCGGCCTCGACACGCCGGATCCCGCGCCCGATCAACCAGGAGAATAGCCCTTGGGTGTAACCTATGGTATTCGTGAAACTACTAGATAGGACTACCGGCGAGGCCGACGTGGCCTTGGGCCAACAGTATTGCGTTTAACCACCCGATTTCCATCTCCCAGCCACCCTTAGGAGTGGTGCAACCACCCTTCGCCGGCTGCAAAGTTGTGACCCACTTCACGCAACGATGCAGCGGAGGGCCGATGGGAATCGTAAACATTCACC
>NZ_CDWRCM010000248.1:0-1365 GCF_977927585.1 Frankia sp. CcWB2
GCCTGTTTGAGGAGCCGCTCGCCCGAGGGGCCTCCTGCTTCAGCACTGATACGGCCAGGGAGCAGGCCCGCGCCTATTGGAGGGCTTGCTGTCGCGTACAGGGCGTAAGAACGGGTGGACCCTCGCTGATCAAGGGGCGTGGGCATCCACCGTCCGTAAAGGTTGGCAGCCTGGTGCCGGCGTCATCCCAGTGATTCAGACGAAGCACCGAGGCGCCACGTGGCGTCCGGAGGCGTCAGGCTGCCGGCAGTCAGGGTTCCGGCAGGTTGTGGTTCCCGGCGACGGGCCTGCGACTTCCGCCGTTGCCCGCCGCCGGTGCGCCGTACAGCGCGGCGAGCGCGCCCGCGGCGCGCGTCATCGCCTCGCGTAGCTCCGGGGGGTGGAGCACCTCCAGGTCCGGGCCGAGTACGAGCAGTTCGCGCTCGGCGTGCCGGACGGACTCGATCGGCACCACCGCGCGTACCCAGCCGTCCTCCTCCGGTGCGCTCGCCGTTTCCCGGACGGCGCGGGCGACCGCCGGGGGGAGCCGGAAGGGGGCCATCGTCACGCCGGTCGGGGAAAGCCGCATGGTCGCCCGCGCCCGGTAGACCTCGGATTCATAGCGGGCCGTCCAGCCGGCCCAGTAGGCGCCGAGGCCGAAGCCATGCGGCCGTTCGAACGTCTTGGTGGTCGTCTCGAGGCTGAGGATCTTCGCGACCGGGTACACCCGGGGCAGGGTGGCCGGCCCGCCCGCCGGTTCCGCGCCTCCGCTGCCGTCCGCACTCTCGGTGGCGCCTGCGGCTCGGGTGCCGTCAGGGTCGCGGCTGCTGCCAGCGTCCTCGGCCAGGCCTACGCCCTGGGTGCCGTGTGCGACGTTGGCGACCAGGTACCAGGTGCCGCTTTTGAGGACCACACCGAGCGGTTCGAGGTGCCGGATGATCTCACGGGGGGCCCGCCAACGCCGGTAGGTGACCCGGACGCGGCGCTGCTCCCACACCGCCGCTGCCACCTCGGTCAGCAGCGGCGTGTCCTCGGTGGCCCGGAACCAGCCGGGCGCGTCGAGATGGAAGCGCTCCCGCACCCGGCCGGCCCGTTCGCGCAGCTGCTCGGGCAGGGCCGCCATCAGCTTCAGTTCCGCCGCCGCGAGCATCGTGCCGAGCCCCAGCTCGCCGGCGGCCGCCGGCATGCCGGCGAGGAACAGAGAGTCGGCCTCGCCGGAGGTCAACCCGGTCAGCCGGGTGCGGTAGCCGTCGAGCAGCCGGTACCCGCCGGTGGCACCGCGGTCCGCCAGCACGGGGACCCCGGCCTCGGCGAGGGACTCCAGATCCCGGTAGACCGTCCGCACGGAGACCTCGAGTTCGTCGGCGATCTCACGCGCCGTGAGCC
>NZ_CDWRCM010000248.1:1725-5797 GCF_977927585.1 Frankia sp. CcWB2
CCACAGGTCTGCAACAGCAGCAGGACGGAGAGGAGCCGGCCGGCACGCATGCCCGATGCTCCCCGGGCCATACCTGCCAGGAGAAGTCAGGTATGGCTTCGAGGATGGGATCCGACACATCGACACCGGAACGCGAAGGAGATCGCCATGGCGGGAACGGACCCGGCTCGGGAGATGGGTGTGGAGAGGGCCGGGGGCGCGGCCGCTACCGGTGCGGCGACTGGGTCCGCAAGTGCTGGCTCCGCGAGTGACGTGGCGGCGACCTGGGCCGGGCTGATGCTCGACTGCCCGGACGCGAAGGAGCTCGCGACCTTCTACGGCACGTTGACCGGGTGGGGCGTCGCCGGCACCGACGACGAGGGGTCCTGGGCGTACCTCACCCCACCGGGGACCGAGATCATGATCGGTTTCCAGCGGGTGGCGGGCTACCAGCCGCCGCGCTGGCCGGACCAGGACGCCCCGCAGCAGTTCCACCTGGATTTCCGGGTCGCCGGCCTGGACGCCGCCATCGCCCTGGCGGAAGGCCTCGGCGCGAGGCAGGCCGAGTTCCAGCCGGGTGGGGACCGGTGGCGGGTGCTTCTCGACCCGGTCGGTCACCCGTTCTGCCTCTGCCCGCCGGCCGCCGCCGGCTGACCGCCGAGCCGCCCGTGCTGGTCAGGGCAGGTCGTTGGTCAGGGCAGGTTGTAGACGCGGCGGGCGTTGTCCGCGCAGATGAGCCGGGCGACCCGCTCGGCGTCCGCCGCGGTCCAGGCGTCGTCGGCGACTCCCGCCGCGAGGAACGCCGACAACCCACGCCGGAACAGGACGGCCCCGAGCAGGTACAGCTCGCCGAGCGCGAAGGCGTCGGTGGAGAAGAGGAACTTGCCGAACGGGGCGAGTTCGAGTGCCTGCGTGAGCAGGCCGGCCGAGCCGCGGCCGCAGTTGTGGATGGCGCGCCCGAGGTCGAGGTAGACATTCGGGAACACCTGGGCTAGGTAGCCGGCCTCCCGGTGGAACGGGTAGCAGTGCAGCAGCAGCACACTGACCTCGGTCGGTGCTATCGCCCGCAGCAGGCCGGTGAGCAGCAGTGGGTTGCCCCGGCGCAGGTCGATGTCGCAGTCCCCGTACCCGACGTGGATCTGGATGGGTAGCCGCGCGTCGACCCCGCACCAGATGAGGAAGGCGTGCAGGGTGGGGTCCGTCAGCCGGATCGGGGCGCCGGCGCGGATCTCGTGGATCCAGCCGCGGGCGGCGGCGGCGACCTCGCGGTCGGTCGGTCGCTGTGCGGGCAGCTCCAGGCCACCGCGGTAGGCCGCGACCGACTTCACCGCGACCATGGTGGGGCGGGCGGACTCGAGCCGGGCCCGCACGGTGTCGGCGAGGTGGGTCATGCCGATCTGCCCGGTGATGACGTCGACCGCGACCTGCTCGGCGACCCGCTCCAACCGCACCACATCCACGCCGCGTCCGCCGGCGAGCTCGGCCAGCTCCGCGGCGCTGGTCAGCGGCTCCGGTTGAAATCCGGCGTCGACGCAGAACGTGATGATCCCGCAGGCACGCAGCAGCCGCCGGTGCACCTCGGCGTGGCCAAGCTCCGCCCGGCGTTCGAGGTAGTCTTCCGGTGCGGCATGCGCCGGTAGGTCGAGCACCGGCGCGCACCAGCGCCGCAGGGCGAAGCCGATCTGGCTGTCGAACAGCGTCGTCCCCGGTGGTCCGGGGTGTTCCGCCTCGGTGATCATGCTTTCGAATTCCGGGCGAGTCAGATCGCGGCCGACCAGACCATGGCAGTGGTGGTCGACAAGCTCGTGATCGACGAACGGTTCCACCGGGCGGCCCACCCATCGATGATCCCCCCTGGAAGGTGAGGTCATGCCTGACCGTACTGGACACACTCGGTCATCCTTAGGTCCACAGCGGCCCTGTGGATAACTTGTGGATTACTCCTGGCTCCCTGGGGACAGTCGTTCTGAAAGTCGATGATGTTGCCGTGTTTTCATCTCTTCTTGCGTCGGCGCCAGCTGTGGACAACGCTCGGAGCGCTTGTGATGAACAGATGGCTTCTCCTTCGATCCGGCCGAATTTTGTCGCTCTCCGTAACATCGTGGGAGAGTGAGGGGCCGCCGTGCCGTGCGCTCCGCCCGGCGTCTGGCAGGCGTACGCGCGACCATGGGGACAGGGGAGACCCGTGGGGAAGGTGAGGATGAACGAGCCTGCGTTGGACGAGTTCGCCCCTCGGATTATCGCCGGAGAGGATCGTAGGCGTGATCGGCTCGCCGCGGCGGCCCGGCACGCGGCGACGAACCTGGAGGTACGCGGCGTCGTCTGTGTTGCGGTGACCTACGTCGACAACAGTGGCATCACTCGGATGAAGGGGGTGCCGATCGGCCGGCTCGACGCGGCGGCGGTGTGGGGCGTCGGCGTGTCGCCGGTGTTCGACGTGTTCGGCGCCGATGACTCGATCACGGCGGGACGGTACGCCGGAGGTCCCGTCGGGGATCTGCGGCTGCATCCCGACCTGGACCGGCTGACACCCCTTGCGGCCCAGCCCGGCTGGGCCTGGGCCCCCGCCGACCGCCGTGACCAGGACGGCCGACCGCACCCGCAGGACGGCCGGGAACTCGTCCGCCTCCAGACGGCACTGCTCGCCGAGCACGGCCTGACGGCGATGATGGCGTTCGAGGCCGAATGGGCCGTCTCCCCGGCCGGTTCCGACGAGTTCGCCCCGGCCGCTCCCGGGCCGGCGTACGGGATGATCAGGGTGGCCGAACTCGGTGACTACCTGCGGGACGTGGTCACCGCGCTCACCGAGGAGGGGCTGGTCGTCGAGCAGATCCATCCCGAGTACGCGGCCGGTCAGTTCGAGGTGTCCGTCGCCGCGCAGGACCCCCTCGGCGCCGCCGACACGTGCGTGCTGGTCAAGGAGACGGTGCGCGGCGTCAGCAGGCGCCATGGCCTGCGCGTCTCGTTCGCCCCCAAGGTGCTCGTCGACAGCGTGGGTAACGGCGGCCACGTGCATCTGAGCCTGTGGAGCGACGATCCCGACCGACCGCCGGCCCCGGCCCGGCCTGCGGTCTCGGGCGGGGGCCCGGGCGGGGCGAACTCCGGTGGCCCATACCCGGGGGGCCCATACCGGGGGGGCCCAGCCCGGGCCGGCGGGGGATCCGCCCGCCCGGGCCGGATCAACCTCATGGCGGGTGGCAACGGGCCGCTCGGACTGACCGCTGCCGGGGAGGCGTTCGCCGCCGGGATCCTCGGCCGGCTGCCGGCGCTGATGGCTCTCGGCGCCCCGAGCGTTGCCTCCTACCTGCGACTGGTGCCATCGACGTGGGCGGGTGTCCACGCCTGCTGGGGTCGGGAGAACCGGGAGGCCGCGCTGCGGATGATCCCCGGGCCGCCGGCCGCGGCCGGCCAGGCGGCGAACCTGGAGGTGAAGTCCTTCGACCTTGCCGCGAATCCCTACCTTCTGGTGGCCGGTCTGCTGGCCGCCGGGCAGGCGGGGCTCGCGGCGGCGGCCGCGTTGCCGGAGCCGGTGGGCGTCGACCCGGCCTCGCTCGACCCCGCCGAACGGGCCCGCCGCGGCATCCGGCGCCTGCCCACCAGCCTGGGCGAGGCGGTCGCCGCCTTCGAGGCCGACGAGGTGTTGCACCGCGCCCTGGGACGGGAGCTGCACGACGCGGTCGCCGCCGTCCGGCGCGCGGAGATCGACCGCTTCGCCGAGGCTGACCCGGCTGCCGTCGTCGCGGCGACCCGCTGGCGGTACTGACCCGCCGGCGGTGCTGACCGGGTGTCAGCCCACCCGGCGCAGTCCGGCCGTGGCGGCGGCCCGCTCCAGGTCCTCGACGCCGAAGGCGTCGACCGGGCCAAGCGCGCCGGCGCGGGCGACGGTGCCCGCGGCGAGATGTCCCGCCATCCACGCCATGATCCGAGCGGTGAAGGCATAGGGGTCGCGACCTTCCAGCCGCACGGTGGCGAGTTCCCGGCCGGCGGCGTCCCGGGCGAGCGCGAACACCTGCGCCCCGGCGCGGGCCCGCGCCGCCCGGTCCGGTCCGCGGCCGGTCGTCCGCAGGGCGGACCGGGCGGCGGCGGCCAGCAG
>NZ_CDWRCM010000249.1:0-5431 GCF_977927585.1 Frankia sp. CcWB2
CCCCGGCCGGACGCGGCCGGGGCGTCTTCGAGCGCCGTGGCGGCCGACTTCCGCGGCCGGACGGCCGCGGCGGCCGCGAGCGTGACCAGCGCGTCGGCGTAGGCGCGACGGCGAGGCTCCGAGACGTGGTCCGCCCCGGTCAGCGCAACCGTCATCCCGGCCGGCTTCACCTGCTGCGGCAGCGGGGCCGTATAGCGGTTGAGCCCGCTAAGCTCGACGCCGAGCACCGCGAGGCGCACGGCCGCGGTCATCAGAGCCACCGCACCGTCGCCGTCGCGACCGGCGTCGGTGGGGATCGCCACGACCTCGTCGCCGAGGGTGCGCCGGACCAGGCCGGTCAGCACCTGGCTCGGCCCGATCTCGACGACCACCGTCGCGCCGTCCGCGCGCAGGGCCTGCAGCCCGGCGACGAACTCGACGGGGTTGCCCAGCTGCCGGGTGAGGACCCGGCGGTTCTCGGCGGGGTCGTCGCCGTACCGGGCGCCGGCGGTGTTGGCGTGCACCGGCACGGCCGGCGATCCGATTTCGGTGACGTCCACGGCGGCGGCGAAGTCGTCCACCGCGTGCCCGACGAGCGAGGTGTGGAACGCCGCGGCCACGGAGATGCGCCGGGCGTCGAGCCCGCTCGCGGTGGCGGCGGTGACGAACTCCTCGACGGCGGACGTCGGACCACCAACGACGACCTGGTCGGGGGCGTTGTGGTTACACACGACCACGTCCGGGTGCGCGGTCAGCAACTCGGCGACCGCATCGCGGTCGGCGCGGACGGCGGCCATGGTGCCGGGGTCGAAGCCGGGTTCGTCCGGCGGGGCCATGGCCTGGCCGCGACGCCGGGCGAGCCGGAAGAAGTCGGCGTCGGCGAGGGAACCGGCGGCCCACAGGGCGGTCAGCTCCCCGAAGCTGTGGCCGAGCAGGCCCACCGGGCGCAGTCCCAGCTCCCGCAGGAACCGGAACTGGCCGACGGAGAGCGCACCGATCGCGGGCTGCGCGTACTCGGTGCGCGTCAGGTTCATCTCGTGGTCGGCACGGTCGCCTGGATCGAAGCTCGGCGGTGGGAACACCGCGCGGGCGAGCGTGAGCTCGGCCCCGGCGAAGGTGGCGTTCGCCGCGTCGAAGGCCTCCCGCACCGGCGGAATCTCGACGGCGGCGGTGAGCCCCATGTCGACGTACTGGCTGCCCTGGCCGGCGAAGACGACGCCGACGCGGGGCTGCCCGGCCGCCTGCCGGCGGTAGTGCACCCCGGCGGGATGCGACCATTCGGCGGCGTCGGCTCGCGCCGCGAGCTGCTCGATCGCGATCGTGCGCAGGCGGTCCGCCTCCGCGCCGGTGCGGGCGACGAACCCGACCCGCGCGGCGCTGCCCGGGATGCCCGTGTCACCGTTCGGTTCGGCCTGCCCGCGCACCAACTCGAGGAGCTCCGCGGGCGTCGCGGCATGCCACAGGTGGGCGCGGACGGCACGGTGCGTCGCCCGGGCGGCACGCTTGTCGGCGTCCGGTCGTGCCGTGTCGGGGGTCTCCTCCAGGACGACGTGGAAGTTGGTACCGCCGAACCCCATGGCGGAGGCGGCCGCCCGGCGCCGCCCCACGTCCGGGTCGAGCACCCAGGGCCGGGTACGGGTGCTGAGGTAGAAGGGCGAGCCATCCTGGGCGAGTGCCGGGTTCGGTTCGCGGACGTTGATCGTAGGCGGCAGCACCCGGTTGTACAGCGACAGCGACAGCTTGATCAGGCTGGCCGCGCCGGCCGCGCCCTTGGTGTGCCCGATCTGCGACTTCACACTGCCAATCGCCGCCCGGCCCGGGCGTGCCCCGGCCTCGGCCAGGACGGCCCCGAGCGCGGACAGCTCGGTGGCGTCGCCGACGGCGGTACCGGTGGCATGCGCCTCGAACAGCTCGACGGACGCCGGGCTCACCCCGGCGTCCGCGTAGGCCCGGCGCAGCGCGCGGACCTGGCCCTCCGCGCGCTGCGCGTAGACGCTCTTGAACCGACCGTCACTGGACGACCCGAGACCCCGGATGACCGCGTAGACCCGGTCCCCGTCGCGCTCGGCGTCGGCCAGCCGCTTGAGCGCCAGCATCCCGATGCCCTCGCCGACCAGGGTGCCGTCGGCGCCGGCGTCGAACGGCTGGATGCGGTCGGACTTGGACAGCGCCTGCGTCTTCGAGAAGCACATGTAACTGAAGATCGAGTTTTCGGTGTCACAACCACCAGTGATCATGAGATCGGCACGGTGGTCGATGAGTTCGGCGATGGCCCCGCGGACGGCCGTGAGCCCGCTCGCGCACGCGGAGTCGACCGTGTAGTTCGTGCCTCCGAGGTCAAGCCGGTTGGTGATCCGGCCGGAGACGACGTTGCCGAGCAGCCCGGGGAACGAGTTCTCCTCCCACGGCGGGAACGCGAGCGAGAAGGCCTCCGAGACCGCGGCGGTTTCGGCCTCGTCGAGTCCCGCGGCACGCACGACCTCGCGCAGGACCGGCGTCTCCAGCCGGGCCGCCAGCGGGTGGGCCATCGTGGTGGGGCCAGCCATGCCCAGGATGACCCCGGTGCGCTCGGAGTCGTACCACGCCGACCCCGGTGCGCCCGCGTCGGCGAGCACGTCCCGCGCGACGATCAGGCTGAGCAGCTGCACGACCGCGGTCACGTCCAGCAGGTTGGGCGGAAAGCCGAACTCCACCGGGCTGAACGGGACCTCCGGGAGGAAGCCGCCCCGGCGCGCGTAGGTGTGGTCGGGCACCGTCGCATCCGGATTGTAGTAATCCTCCGGGCGCCAGTGCGTCGACGGCACCTCGGTGACGCAGTCGACGGCGTCGATGACGTTGCTCCAGTACTCCCGCGCGTCGCGCGCCATCGGGAACAGTCCGGCGAGCCCGACAATCGCGATCGGGTTGTTCGCGAGTCGTCGGTCGTCAGGGCGGTCGGACTCGTCCACGTGCTTCTTCCCTTCACTGGCCGGCAGGTCACCACCGCGTGCGGCGGGACCCTGATATGTCGGGCGTGATGTATCCGGCGGAGGTATTCAGGTGTGAGATGTCGGGCGACGCTGGGGTTCCACTGGCTCGGTGGTTCCACGGATTCGGTGGTTCCACGGACTCAATCAGCTCGCGACGGGAACCGGCTCGCCGGGGCGGATCGGCCGGTCCGCTGGAGAGCCCGACGGCCGGCGGGTTGTTCCGGAACAACGCTGTTCCGGAACAACACCGTTCCGAAGCACTGCCGCAGTTCTTCATGGCCGCGACGGCGAACCGCGAGGCCTGGCGACAGTTTACTCGTATCCGATCCGCGCGGGCATCTTGAAACCAGTGTCATCGACGTCCCGTTGTTCCGCAAGAACAACCTGCCGAACATTCGATCGGCCGGGGCAATCGCCGCGGCGGTGCGTCGTGAGATACTTCACTCCCGATCCGACTCGACGTCGGGTCGGAATACGTCGAGGGACCGGTCAACCGAACAGGGTCAGGATGGGACCGGCACCGGGATCCGGGGAGCCGGACGCGACAGGACTTCGCGCACCAACTCCGCGAGGAGACCGGCGACAAATTCGTAGCCGGCCGCGTTGGGATGGTAGTCCCCGGGATTCCACAGTTGGGAATCGTGGGCGCGGTCGACGTGATCGAAATCGACGAGGAGAATTCCGTGATTCGCCGCGGTCGAGCGGACATGGTCGTTCGCCTGCTCGATCCTGGCGCGGAGCACGTCCAGGATCGCCGGCGGCGCCGAGAGCCTGGTGGTGAAGGTCCGGGAAGGTGAAGGTGAACGCGGTGGTTCCCGGGACCGCGAGAGTTGCGACTAGGTGAGTGAAGTTTTGTTCGAACCTGGCCTGCGAGTAGTCCGTGAGCAGGTCGTTGCTGCCCGCGGCGATCCCGACGAGGGCCGCCGAGGCGGAGGCGGCGACGTCGAGCTGCGTGTCGATGACATCCTGCGTCGTCGCGCCGTTCCGCCCCAGATTGAGAACGCGACTGCGCGGGATACCCAGAGCCGCGGCCATTCTGGGCGCCCAGCCGATCCAGGCGCCGTCGGGCGCCGGGTCACCGCGGCCCTCGGCGAAGCTGTCGCCGACCACGGTGAGCATCGGCGACGGCGTCGGACCGCCGATGATCGGTCGACTGTCCATTACACGGCCGCCGCGGCCAACATGATGGACTCGACGTTCTTCGGCGCGAGAAAGACCGACGACGGCACGACACCCGCGATCATTCCGAAGAACTGCGCGCGCGCCGTCTCATTGTTCGGTAGGGCTCGCCACAGCGCCACGAGGTGTGGCGGGAAGTCCAGCTCGCCCAGCGTCGTGGTGAAATTGAACGCACCGGCCGACTCCTCGTCGCGCAACCGCTGATACTCGGCGAGGGCCTCGCCCATGGGCCGGTCGCCACGCAGCGCCTGGTCCACGTGCTCGGTCAGCAGGTCCGCGCAGCGGAAGGCGTCGGTGATGCCCAGACCGGTCACCGGGTCCTTGTGGTAACCAGCGTCCCCGGTCAGCGCCCAACCCGGGCCATAGGACGTGCGGTAGTAGTTGTCCGGGTAACGGATTCCGTAGTAACGGTCCTCCTGGACGACGCCATGGCTGTCGAGATCCTCGGCGAGCTCGGGCGCGACGCTGCGGAAGGTCCGGCGCAGGCTCCCGTCGATGTCGGCGCGGAACTCCTCGAAATCCTCGAGGTTGCGCATCGCGGTGACGAGAGTGAGCCCGTCATGGGTGGGCCAGCCGGCGCACTGCTCACGGTCACCGAACCGGCTGTGGAACTGCCAGTCCAGCCCACTGAAATAGGAGTAGTAGATGAAGCTGGCCGCCGGCACGACCTTGTAGAAGTCGGCTCCCGTGGCGTCCCGGCCCACGATCCCCGCGACCGTGCCGTCGTCGTGGCGGATCAGATCGCGGACCGAGAAGCCCTCCCGGACCTCGACACCCGCCGCGACCGCGCCATCGAGCAGGATCTTGTCCAGCACGATGCGGCGCGGCGCCATCGAGAACGCCAGCCCGTCGATCGGGTCAGCGAACCCGCGGATGACCACACCGAGGTGGGACACCGTCATGTCGGTGATCGGCCGGCAGTTGGTCGCCGTGAGTGCGTCGAGCAGCCCCCACTCCCGCAGACGGAGCAGTGCGGCCTGCTGAAGATAGTGGGTGGAGATCGTGTCGCTGGGAAAGGACACGCGGTCGACGAGCAGCAGCCGGTGACCGCGCCGGGCAAGCAACATCGCCACAGGTGAGCCGGCGCAGCGCGCTCCCACGACAATCACGTCGTACATGGTCGGAGACTCCCTGAAGTATGCCGGTCAACCGATCGTTACACTGACACGACAGGTCCCCGGCGGATGTGTTGTCATTATCCTCCTAGGCATCCTCCTAGTACTCCAACCCGACTTTTGTGATCAGTTGAGTTGTAGCTTCACGGCCTGGCGGTGGTAGTGGCAGTGTTTGGCGAGGAACTGCCG
>NZ_CDWRCM010000250.1:0-5425 GCF_977927585.1 Frankia sp. CcWB2
TAGGAGTCCGTCTCGTGGGCTGTCAGATGTGTATAAGAGACACGACGCCTATTCTCGCTTTCCAGCGGGTGGCGGGGAACGCGCACGAGCCGGACGAGATGCGGGCAGAATTCTCCCGGCTGCAAAGCCGTTTGTCTGTCACGGAAGACGATGACGAACTCGATGCGCTGGTGGCCACCCGCAAGGCTCTGCGGGTGGCCATCGAACAATTCGCGCTTGTCTCTGACGTGTACGACTACACGGAGATCGGGCGGACGGTCAGCGACATGTGGACCAGCGGCGACACCGACGAAAAGCGGGGCATGCTCCGAGCGATCATGACCTCGTGGGGTCTGACGCTTTCCGAGCATGACGGACAGTGGGGAATCAAGATCGGTACGGGTTTCACGGACACGACCGACGCGGACGGAATCGTGGACCTTGGCAACGGGTTCTGTTTCCGTCGGGAAAGCAGCGCGCGGAACGGAGGTTCAGCCGCCCGTCCGCGCTAGGTGGCCTGTGGGAAGGCCGGAAGGACGAGCACGACCCTTCCGGCCTCCAGATGCCCCAGCACATCAGGAAGCCTGAAATCCTGCACCGAGAGAATCACGACGCTCTCACCACGCGGGAGGGGGTCAAGATCGCTGGGAGTCTTGCGGGTAGGTGGCTGTTCGTCGTTACGCGGCTTGGGCAAGGGGCTGGGAGAAAGCGACGGAGGACAGGACCGCGGCGGCGAGGGGGGCGGCACCGCGTTGCCGATTTGGAGAAGCCGGATGGTGTTGCTGCCCTGCCACGGGTAGTCGGCGGGAAAGGATTGCAGGGCGCCGAACTCGGCGACGGTCAGGGGGTCTACCGGTCCGGCCCACCTGCCGGTTAGCTGTGCGGTGCGGAGGGCGGTGCGGGCGTAGGTTCCACCCCAGGTGTTCCCGTGGGTGGTGACGGTGAAGGATGGCCGGTCGATGATCCCCCGGCCGATGCTGTCGGCCATGCTCCGCCAGGGTTTCAGCGGCGGCGCATATCGCGGGGTTGTCGCACCATATCGGGTGTGACTCGGCGCGGGCGGGCCGACGCTTTCTTGTGCCCGGGAAGCGAGGAGGAAGGCGCGTCGGCGGGTTTGCGGCACCCCGTACTGTTCGGCGGCGAGGATTCCGGTCCAGGTGGCGTAGCCGCCGCGGCGCAGTTCGTAGGCGAACCGTTCCCAGATCGGCAGGACGGCGGGGACTTCTTCCATCGCGATCCACACCGGCCGCAGCACGCGGGCGAACCTCATCGGCTGGTGAATGAGCCGGCCGCGGGGGTCGGCCAGCCACAGCCGTTTTCCCGCGCTGCTGAACGGCTGGCAGGGCGGGGAGGCGATCAGCCCGGTAATCCCGGCGTAGTCGCCCGGGTGGATGGCACCGACATCGTTTTCAACGGTTGCCAGCCCGGCGGCGCGGCGGGTTTCGCAGGTCCAGTGATCCCATTCGACGCCGATTTCGGCCAGGCCAAGCCTGGTGCAGGCCGAGCCCCAGCCACCGGGGCCGGCAAAAAGATCAAGCACAGCCGACATTCCTGCTGTCTCCCCTCACAGCAGAGCGGGCAAAGGCGGTGGATAGTTCAGAAAAAAGGGCGTACGCGGTCAGCACTAACCCCGCAAGGCGATTTCTGGAAAACACGCGGCCGACCACCATGGGTGATGCGTGCGCCGGCTTTCACCGGTGCCCTGCCCGTGGTCGGGATGCCAGCGACCACCCCCGGGCCGGTCACGCAGGGTGGCGGCAACGGTGCCGGGGTGCCGGGGCGGCGAGCCGGGCCGGGAGGGGGCCACAGCCCTCGTCCCCCCGGGGTTTCGGCGGTTTCACGCTCCGGCCGCTAACAGGCAAACGAGCAGGTCAGCGGCCTGTGAGGGGGCTAACAGGGGTGCTAACAGTTAGCGGGAGAGCCGCTAACCGTTAGCACCCAGCGGACCGTCAGGCAACCCGCTTCCGGTCACGTTCCGCCACCGCTGCGGCTAGGTGGCGGCGTTCGATCCCACGCCGGTTGAGGACCTTCCCGGCTATCCGGCGGCCGATCTGCACGGTCTCGATTCCGTACGGTTTGAGAACCATCGCGAGCTGATCGGCACCCCAACCTCCGTACACATCCGGCCGCGGCTCGGCGAGCCGGGCGACAACGGTTTCTGACCACACCTTGCCCTCGCCCCCGGGCACCACGGACAGAATGTCGTCCAACAGCGACGGTGCCGATTCCGGCGGGGTGCTGTCCCCGGCGGCCTGCCCGGACAGCCGGCCCGCGGCGATACGGGCTTCCCGCGCCCGCTCGGCGATCTCGTCCGCGATCGGGGCATCGATGTACGCGCAGCGGACAATCATCGGGTCGTCGCTGGCGCCAACCAGATAGCCGATACCCTTGTCCGACGGCCGCAGCGTCGTTGCCTGAATCCCGTTCTTATACATCGACGTCCCCAAGATCATATCGTTTTCGACCTGGCCCATGACCCGCAGACAGAACCTGATCGACACATTCGATGACACCCCGGTCGGCAACGAGGCGGCATCCGGCCGCTGCGTCGCCAGAATCAGAATCACCCCGAGCGCCCGGCCCAGTTTGATAATGTCCGTGGCCAACTCGCCGGCTTCCTTGCCGTAGGCCGGGTGCGCGAACAGGTTCTGGCACTCGTCCACAATCGCGACCAGCGGATGCAACCCGTACGACCGCAAACCGGCGATCTGCCGGGTCACCTTCCCATCCGGGCACAGGTCCTTCGGTAGCCGTTTAATCGCCGCGGCCCGGCGGACAATCTCCGCCCGCAGATCCCGTAACGCTTCCAGCACGATTTCCATCGTGGAGTCGTCCAGTCCAGAGGCATAACGGGCGGCGACCTTTTCCGCCGCGTCCAGATCGGCGGTTCCTTTCAGGTTGAACACCCACAGCTCACAGGTGGGGTCGAGTGCGCAGCCGAGCATGAGCACCCGCACCGCCGACGTTTTCCCCGCCCCGGGCAGCGAGCCGACCAGCACATTGTTTTCCGACAAGAGAATACTGACCGGCCGCCCGCGCGGGTCGGAGCCGAACGGCACCGGGGCAAACACGTCCGTCACCCCCCGCCGCGTCAGCGGCCAGGCAGCGGCCGGGGCCTTGGACATGTCCTGATCCCCCACCCACAGCACCAGCCGGCCGGCGTGCGCGTCGTGCCCGGCCTCCGGCCACACGCAGCCGATCGGGCGGCGCAGCCCGGACGCGAGCCGTTCCCGGCGTTCCAAGACATCGGACACCGTCACCCCATAGGGAAGATCGACCTCGGCGCGCCAGCCGGGACCGTCCCGCATGATCGGGGAGGGGAAGGTGATCCCACCACCCTCGCGACGCGCCTTGTTGATCTCAGCGATGCCCAGTGCCCCCAGCGCGCGGACGACGATGTCCGCGGTCAGCCGGCCCACCCGGGTCGGGACCACCGCCGGACTCATCAGCGGCCGGTCCGCCGGCGCCTCCAGCACCCCGAGCCCGCCGACCACGGCGACGCCCAGCAGCAGACGCACCCCGGCGGGGGCGGCGCTCCACCACCACACGGCCAGCGCGAGGGCAGGAAAGCCGCCCAGGACGGCCAGGAACGCCCGCGCCCGGGTCCGGGTGTCATGCAGACGGGCCAGCCGCAGATATATCCCGGCGTCTTCCTGGCGGACCGAAGCGGCGATCACCGGCCGGGCGTCGGTGTCGGCCAGCCAGCCCACCACCGCGCCCAGCAGCCGACCGGCGCCGCGCGGGGCGCGGCCGACCAGCCGGGCGGCGTACACCGGCACCCGCACCGCGTGGTAGACCGCGGTGTAGGTGTAGTGGCCCACCGCCCAGCATGCGGCCACGCGCAACGCCGCCCACGAGCGCAGCCACCCCGGGACGATCGGCCGCCGGACACCCGGGCGCGGCTCACCCACCCCCGGCCGGGGAAGCGGAGACGGATCCACCGGCACCAGCGCCACCCCCGCCACCTCCCCCCACCGGCACCGGCGCAGGCCGGGCGGGGAGCGGACGGCGGTCCCTCGGCTGGTAGGGGGCCAGATCGGCGCGCGCCGTCTCGACATCCGGCACCCACCCGCCAGACCAGCCAGGCAGGCGAGCCCCCACGGACGGGCCGAAGGAATGATCGGACAGGCCGGAGGGATCGCCGGACGGGTCGGAGGATTCACCGGGCGGCAGAGGACTGCGATCGGACATGATGGAAGTTCCCTGTCTGCGTGGGGAACCCGGGGCGCGGTGTCTGTCGTGGCGGTCAGGAACCGCGCCCCGGGGCGAACTCAACGGCCAGGCGGAATACGGCCGAGACGGCGTTGCGCTTCCTGGCGGCGTTGCGCTTCCTGCAGGCGGCGGACATCACCGATGTCGCGCTGTTCCTCGGCGAGCCGGACCAGCAGCAACACCAACAGGCTTCCATCGGTAAGCACGAGCGCCACCAGTATCATGATGAAAAAGAACGTCATCATTAGATCCTTTGTCCTTTCCGCTACACGCCGATGGCCGACACGACGTTGATCACCTGGTTGACGATCTGCTGGATTGTCGGGGCCAGCCCGGAGGAAGCCAGATAGAACCCGAGGACAATGCACAGCAGCGCCGACGCCAGACTCAGCCGGTAAGACCGGACGAGGACCACGACCGCGAACGACAACAACAGAATGATCGAAATACTCACCATGGGACAGGGTTTCCTTTCCTGTACGGGGTGCGGGCTAGTCGTTCGGGTCGGACCCGTCGCTGCCAGCCGGAACATCCTCGTTTCCGGCGTCGTCGGCCTCATCGACGTCGTCAACGTCGTCTGTGACCTCGGGGACCTCTGCGTCGGTCATGTGGGGATGGGCGGGCACCGGATCCATCCCGGCCGGAACAGCCCACGTGTTATACGCCTGCCGCCACACCTCCCGCGTCCGCCTATGCCACGTGCCAAGGAGTCGAAATGAAATAACTTGCGCGTTTCGAACCCTCCACAGGCCTGTGACCTGCGATGATGCTCTCGATCACGTATTTGTTACTTCATTACGTCCCCCAAGACGCGAGAAAACCAGATCCAACGCAGCCCGAAGCCGCTCGTTCTCGAAGGCCTCGGCGAGGTACAGGCGGTGCAGCACCGTGCTGGCCGTGTAGCCCTCCACATGCTCGGTATGCGCCTTCTCGACCCGGTTAGCGAGATCGTCCAGGGTCAACGGCCCGAACTCGGCGGCCGACGGGTCCGGCTCAGAACTGGTAGGCATAAATATTCCTCCACAGATAAACAGGAATGGGTGACCTGCCCGCGCCACGGGCAGGAGAACAAGACGTGACACTGAGGTACTGTCATTAAATAAGTTGATCACTTGATCTGTGTTTGGGATTCCCGTGTGATCGCCTCAGTGCGGTTATGTCCGTGGTGGACGATCGTTCGGCGAAGTTTGTCGCGATGAGGGGTCGCCTGGAGAAGCAGCGGCCCCATGGGGAC
>NZ_CDWRCM010000251.1:0-5392 GCF_977927585.1 Frankia sp. CcWB2
CCTACAGCAAGATCACTAAAGCAGGTGAATGTTTACCTGGACATGTGGGATGAGGCCCCGGGTGGGTTGGATCATCGCTCCGGCCGTGTTCCGTACCGGACGGAAGCGGGCCGGCGGGTACAAGGTCGGTGCCATCGCTACCGGCCATCCTTCCCACGCATGCCGCCGCGACAGATCCTCGTCTGGGAAATCACGATTCCGGGCCGCTTCCTGTTCATGGGGTCATCAGGTCGGTTGACCGCTACAGTCATAGTTTCCAGCCGGAGTACCGGCATGGCCATAGTGCCGGGTTGCTACGGAGGGGTCCGCATCGGGGCGGTATGCCCGGGCGTATGGCGGGTGGAAACCCTCCCGCCGGATCCGTGACAGAACGTTGCGGCGGGCCCGACCCGGTCCGGCGGTGCGCCCCCGGGCACGGACAGTCGCCGCCGCAGCCGCCACCCCTTCGACGCCTCGTCAACTCTCGGTATCGAGGGGCATACTGACTGTCTTTTTGTGGATGTTTGCAGGAACCGCGGACCGGGTGGCGGAGCCCGTGTTTCGATGCCGCCTATATCGTTCTACCGCATGATCGACCCGCAGCCGGGCTCGAGAAGGAGGCATTCAATGCGGTACGCCGTATCTTTCCCGCGACGAGTCGGACGGCCGTTATCCTCCGGAGCGCCGGGAGCGCCGGCGTCCGGAGGAGGTCGTCCCGCGCGGCGCGGCTCCCGGCGGGCGGGCCGGCGCGGCGGCGCAACCCGGACCACTCGGACCACTCGGACCACTCGGACCACTCTGACCACCGCCGGGGCGACCCTCGTGGTGAGCGGCATCCTGGCTCTGGTGAACGCGGGCGCCGCGCAGGCCGGTGGAGCGACCTGGGCGAACTGCCCGGGCGGGCAGGCGACGGAGGTTGGTGTGCCGGCGGCGGCCGGAGAGCCGAACAGACCCGCGACGTATCTCGACGCCGGTTTCTACGTCCATGTCGCCTCGTTGTGGCCGCCGGCCACGGCATCGCTGTGCCGGACCGGTCCAGGCCGGGGTGAGGAGGCCGGCGAGCCGATCTTCAGGTTCGGGCACCTGGGCTGCCCCGGCGGCGACGCGACCTTCGGCGTGCGCAGGCCCGCGGTGCTGGGCCGGGCGGTCGCCGACGTCCCGTCGGCGACCTGGGGAACCTACCTGCCGGCCGGCTGGTACAGCCTGGACGATCTGAGTGACCCATCGTGGACGTCGGTTTGCTGGTCGTCCAGGAGACGCTGACCGATCCCGGCCGGCGAAGCGCCGATTCCGGGCGAAGCGCCGATTCCGGTCAACCGGATTGACCGGATTAACCGGAATCGGCGCGGGAGGGCTGGACGATCAGTAGCGGTAGTGGTCGGCCTTGTACGGACCCTCGACGGGCACGCCGATGTAGTCCGCCTGCTGCTTGGTCAGCTGGGTGAGCTTCACGCCCAGCGCGTCGAGGTGCAGCCGGGCGACCTTCTCGTCGAGGTGCTTGGGTAGCACGTACACCCCGAGGGGGTAGTTTTCGGTCTTCGTGAACAGCTCGATCTGCGCGATCACCTGGTTGGTGAAGCTGTTCGACATCACGAAGCTCGGATGCCCGGTAGCGCAACCGAGGTTCATCAGCCGGCCCTCGGCCAGCACGATGATCGAGTGGCCGTCCGGGAACACCCACTCGTCGACCTGCGGCTTGATGTTGATCTTCTCGATGCCGGGGGTCCTGGCCAGGCCGGCCATGTCGATCTCGTTGTCGAAGTGCCCGATGTTCGACACGATCGCCTGGTGCTTCATCGCCGCCATGTGCTCGGCGTGGATGATGTTGAAGTTGCCGGTCGTGGTGACGAAGATGTCCGCCGTCGCGACGACGTCCTCCAGGGTGGTGACCTGGAAACCATCCATCGCGGCCTGCAGGGCGCAGATCGGGTCGATCTCGGTGACGATCACCCGGGCTCCCTGGCCGCGCAGCGCGTCCGCGCAGCCCTTGCCGACGTCACCGTAGCCGCACACCACGGCGACCTTGCCGCCGATGAGCACGTCGGTGGCGCGGTTGAGACCGTCGATGACGGAGTGGCGGCAGCCGTACTTGTTGTCGAACTTCGACTTCGTCACCGAGTCGTTGACGTTGATCGCCGGGAATGCCAGCGTGCCGGCCTTCGCCATCTCATAGAGACGGTGCACGCCGGTCGTGGTCTCCTCGGTGACGCCCTTGATGTTCTTCGCGGTCTCGGTCCACCGGCCCGGCTTCTCCGCGATGGTGCGGCGCAGGGTCTCCAGGACGATCGCGTACTCCTCGCCGTCCGCGGTGTCCGTCGCGGGGACCGCGCCGGCCGCCTCGAACTGGGCGCCCTTGTGGACGAGCAGGGTCGCGTCGCCGCCGTCGTCGAGGATCATGTTCGGGGTGCCGCCGCCCGGCCAGGCCAGCGCCTGGTCCGTGCACCACCAGTACTCCTCGAGGGTCTCGCCCTTCCAGGCGAAGACCGGCACGCCCCGCGGGTCGTCCTTGCTGCCGTTCGGCCCGACGACGACGGCGGCGGCCGCGTGGTCCTGGGTGGAGAAGATGTTGCAGGAGACCCAACGGACGTCGGCGCCGAGCGATACCAAGGTCTCGATCAGCACCGCGGTCTGAATTGTCATGTGCAGGGAGCCCATAATGCGGGCGCCCCTGAGGGGCTGGCTGGCCGCGTATTCCGCCCGGGTGGCCATGAGGCCGGGCATCTCGTGCTCGGCAAGCCGGATCTCCTTGCGGCCGAACTCGGCCAGTGCGAGATCCGCGACCTTGAACTCGAAACTCATGCCCTCTCCTTCGACGCTCGGGCGGCTGCCGAGCCTATACGGCGGATGTCTCGTCCTGGTTTCCACCCGCCATCGGCTGTGGCCGTGATGCGCCGGCCTTGGAACGGGTTTCTTGAGCGTCCCACATGTCGCCGCGTTGACGAAGACCCGGTCCGGTCCTGTCGCCGACCGCCGGACCCGGGTCGGCCTGGCGTGGCTGGTGCACCCAGCCGCGCTCGTCCGCCCAGATCAACAGGGGTGGGAGGACGACCAGCGCGGACAGCAGGGCGACGGCGACGTTGAGGGCAACCAGCAGACCGAAGTCGCGCAGCAGCGGCAGGGAGCTGAAGGCCAGGACGGCGACCCCGATCACGGCGGCGAGCGCGGAGACCACGAAGGCGCGTCCGGTGCGGGCCGCGGTCTGGTCGACGGCCTCCTTCGGCGTCAGGCCGCGTCGACGCTCCGCCAGGTGGCGAAGCACGAGCAGGGTGGTGAACTCGCTGCCCAGCGCGATGACGAGCGGGCCGCCGACCGCGGTGAGCGGGCTGAGGTCGACGCCGGCCAGCCAGGCGATCATGGAGCTGAGCCCGACCGCGATCAGCACCGGCACCAGCGACAGGACCGCCCGGACGATGCTGCGGTGCCAGACCAGCAGCATGAGCAGGACGCCGACCAGCGCGAAGTAGGTCAGCTGGGTCCGGTTCTTCGTGAAGTTCTCCAGCAGCCCGGTGCCGACCACGGCGAGGCCCGACGGGGTGGCGCGTACCCCTTGCGGCGGATGGACCGTGTCCCGGATGTCGTCGACGATCGCGGCCCGCCGTTCCAACGAGCCCGATCCGGTGCGGAAGACGAGGTTGAGCGCGTTGTGGGCCAGGTTCACCGTGGCGCGCTGGATGTCAGGCGGCGCCGCGGCGTAGCCGAGCCGGATGTCCTGACCCGTCGGCAGGACGACCGTCGTGTTCGGCACCTCCATCATGAAGCTGATGGTCGTGACGAGGCTCGACGCGGTCAGCAGGTCGGCCGGGTCCTTCGCGAGCCGGGTGTTCGCGAACTCGGCGAGGAAGGAGACGGTGGCGTCGTCGAAGACGTTCGGCGACTGGACGTAAATGCCCAGCTCGCTGGCGGATCCGGTGCTCGCGCGCAGCGTGTTGATGTTCTTGATGACCTGACTCTGCTGGTCGACCCATTTCTCCGGATCGGTCTGGATCTTCAGCGTGCCGTCGGTGACGATCCCGACGGCGAAGACCGCGACGGACACGACGGCGAGCGGGACCGCGGTGATCCGTGGCAGGGATCCCAGGGCGATCACCATCCGACCCAGCGGGCCGTGGGTGTAGTCCTTCGGGGGGTCGGCCGGCGACGTTCCCGCAGGCCCAACGAGGCGGTGAGAAGCAGGATCGTGGCGATGACGATCACCGGCAGGCCCAGGGCGAGCAGCGTGCCGAAGTCCCGGATCATCGGGACGTCGCTGAACTCCAGCGCGAGGAAGGACAGCACCGCGGCGACGGTGGCGGCGCTCAGCGCGGGCAGCAGCCCGGCCAGGGCCGCGATGACGGGATGGCCGGCCCGGGCCAGCTGGGCCTCCTCCTCCACCCGGCTGTGGAGCTGGACGGCGAAGTCGATGCCGACGCCGAGCAGCACCGGCAGACCGGAGATGGTCACCACCGACAGTGGGATGCCCGCGTAGCCGGCGAGGCCGAACGCCCAGATGAGGCCGACGGCGACGACGCCGAGTGGGAGCAGCCGCCAGCGCACCGCGAAGGCGACGAGCAGCAGGCCGGCCATCAGCGCCAGGGAGATGCCCCCGAGGGTGGCGAACCCGCCGCGCAGGTAGTCGTTGAGGTCGCGGAGCAGCGCGGGCGCCCCGGTCGACGCTGTCGTCGCATTATCGAATATGCGTTCGGATACGGCCTTCTCGACCAGGGTCGCGGCCTGGCCCTCGGTCGTGAGGGAGGCGTTGCCCCGCAGTCGGGTGACCATCTGGCTGGTGGATTCGGTCGGGAAGAATGGCTTGATCGACTTGCGGATGGCACCCGTGTTGTCGCGGAGCAGGAAGGAGACCCATGCCGGGTTGTCGTAGACCCGCTCGGCCACCGGGATCGCCTGCATCCGCTGCAGGGTCGTGATGGAGTCGGCGAGGCGCCGCTGGGCGGAGGCCGGATCCGGGTCGCGGCGCTGGGCGCCGAGCAGGATCTTCCCGGCGGGGCTGTTGACGGGATTGCCGTCCGGGCTCGTGACCAGGTTGTTCGTGAACTCCAGCGCCGCGAGCGGGGTGATCACCGATTCGATCCGGTCATCGGCGTCGAGGCTGGCCTGCAACTCCCGGAACTGGCTGATGTCGCGCTTGGTGAACAGGTCCTCGAGTCGTTCGCCCTTGTCCAGGGCGAACAGCGTGACCATCGCCTGGCCGCCGAAGAGGGACTGGTAGGCGACGTTGTCCCGGGCGACCTGGGAGTCGGGGTTCAGATAGTTGTCCTGGCCGGTGGTGAACTCCAGCCGGGTGGTTCCGAACCCCAGGGCGGCGGTGACGAGCCGCGCCACGACGGCGACGATGCCCGAGCGCCGACTGACCATACTGACCATACGGACGAGTGCCACCGATGGATCTGTCGCTGATCTTGTGATCGAACTGGCC
>NZ_CDWRCM010000252.1:0-2425 GCF_977927585.1 Frankia sp. CcWB2
CCGCAGCGGCCCCGGCGAACCCGACGCGGGACCGGCGGCGGACCAGTGGCAGACCAGTGGCGGGTCGGCGGAGCCGGGGTGGCTTCGGGGCGGGACCGGTGACAGCAGGCCGGGGTGTCAGGCGCTGACGACGCGGCGTCCCTCGAAGGCGCGTCCCAGGGTCACTTCGTCCGCCCATTCGAGGTCACCGCCCATGGGCAGGCCGCTGGCGAGGCGGGTGACCTTTAGGCCCATCGGAGCGATCTGCCGGGCCAGGTAGGACGCGGTGACCTCACCCTCGGTATTCGGATCGGTGGCGAGGATCAGTTCGGTCACCGTGCCGTCCGCCAGGCGGGCGACGAGTTCCCGGATGTGCAGGTCGTCGGGACCGACACCGCCGATGGGATTGATTGCGCCCCCGAGCACGTGGTACCGCCCCCGGAACTCGCGGGTGCGTTCGATCGCCACGACGTCCTTGGGTTCCTCGACCACACAGATCGAGCTCGGATCGCGGCGGGGATCGGCGCAGATCCGACACAGTTCCGACTGCGCCACGTTGAAGCAGCTCCGACAGAACTGGACCTTCTCCTTGACCTCGGTCAGGGCGGTGGCCAGCCTGCGGACGTCCACGGGGTCGGCGCCCAGCAGATGAAACGCGATCCGCTGGGCACTTTTGGGACCGATGCCGGGCAGCCGCCCGAGCTCGTCGATCAGATCCTGGACGATGCCCTCGTACACCGGTGCCGCCGGTTGTCAGTCGAGCCCGGGAAGGCCCGGACCACCCGGAAGGGGGCCTCCGAGGCCGCCACCGGACAGCAGGCTGCCGAGTCCGCCGAGGCCACCGGCGCCGCCCGGACCTGCCGGGCCGCCCGCGCCGAGGCCGCCGGTGATCGCGCCCAGCCGGTCGGCGGCGAGTTTGTGGGCGTTTGTGGTCGCGTTACGGACCGCCGCGAGGATCAGATCCGGGAGCGTCTCGGTGTCCTCAGGGTCGACCGCCTCGGGGCTGATCGTCAGATCGACCAGTTCCCCGCCGCCGTTGACGGTGGCGCGGACCAAGCCGCCGCCGGCCGTCCCGTCCACCCGGGCGGTGGCGAGGTCCTCCTGGGTGGCGAGGATCGCGGCCTGCATCTTCTGCGCCTGTTCGAAGAGTTGCCCCAGCGCCCCGCCCCCGGCGGAGGCCCCACTCCCGGCGCGGTCCTGCGGGTTAGACATGTCGATGAGCCTACGTCTCCTTCAGCCGGACGAGATCTGTTCGATGATCATGGCACCCAGTCCGCTCCGCAGCAGGGACACGGCGGCCTCCTCGCCCCCGCGAGCCCCGCCGGGACCGGACGGGACGTCCTCGTCGTCGAGGGACGGCTCGTCCTCACGCTGCGGACCCGGCTCGTCCCCGGCGGGGGGTGCACTGGCAGCGGCGGCGACTCCGTTCGCCGATCCGGGCGACGAGCCGTCCCGGCCCGCGGCGGACCAGGGCCCGTCGCCCCCGGGGCCGGGGCCGCCATCGGGACCAGAGCCCGGGCCGGCGAGACCGTGCCCGGTGCCGGGGGAGTCGCTGTTGCCGCCGGGGCCGCGGCCTGTCGTGCCGCCTTCGGTTCCGTCGGTGGAGCCGCCGTAGCCGTTCCCGGTGTCGGGGGACAACCCCGCCGGTCCGGCGGGCCGTGCCGGTGCTGGTGCTGGTGCTGGTGCTGGTAAACGGGATGCTCCCACCTGGCCGGTGGGCCTGGGGGCTCCGCCCGACCCGGCGAACCCCGAGGCCTCGGAGGGACCGGGCGGGCCGGCCGGCCATCCGGCGCCCGGCCGATGCTCCTGCTCCCCGGGGCCGACGGCGGGAGGGGGGGCGGCGGGATGGCCGGAGTAGCCACCGCCGCCCGGACCGGGACCCGCTTCGGGCCGCCCGCCGCCGCGACCAGATCCGCCCGCGGGAGCGACGGTGACCCGCCAGGTCCCGCCGAGTCTCTCCGCCAGCACGGCACAGAACAGCTCGGCGTTGTTCCCCTGCCCGAACATCCGGCCCATCGTCGGGGTGGCGAAGGCCAGCACGACCTCGTCGCCTCGAACGTCGGCAACGGTCGCGTGATCCTTCAGGATCGCATGCGTCTTCCGGCTGCGGCGGCCGGCGAGCACGAGAACCTCGTCCCACAGCATCCGCAGGCCGGCGGCGTCGATCCGCCCGGTCCCCGGAGTGCCTGCCATGCCCGGAACACCTGCCGGGCCCGAGGGACGATCACCCGACGTGAACGCGGGACCCGGCGAACCAGGCTGGGGGCCCGTCGCCGGTCGAGACACCGGTCCGCTCCGAGCGGGTGCCCGGACTGCCAGCGGCATGGGCTCCGGGTCCGCGGCGGGCGGGTGGACCGGCGCGGGAGCCCGGCCGGCCGGCAGCGGGGACGGGGGGCCCGGCTCCGGTTCTTCCCCGCCGAGCACGGCCCGCCGTTCCAGCCGCTCC
>NZ_CDWRCM010000252.1:2934-5732 GCF_977927585.1 Frankia sp. CcWB2
GGTGAGCAGCGCGGCCGGGTCGGTCGACGCCGTGGGCAGCAACGCACGGGCCAGGATCAGTTCCAGCATCAGCCGTGGGCTCGCCGTCCCCCGCATCTCGACCAGGCCGTTGTGCAGGACGTCCGCCGTCCGGGACAGCTCGGCGGGGCCCATCCGGGTGGTCTGCGCCCGCATCCGGTCGATCTGGTCGGGGGAGAAGGATTCCAGCAGGCCGCGGGCGTCCGCGTCCGGAACGGCCGCCATCACGATCAGGTCGCGGAACCGGTCGAGGAGATCGGTCGCGAACCGGCGCGGGTCGTGACCGGCGGAGACGACCTTGTCGACCACGGTGAACAGGGCCGCGCCGTCGCGGTCGGCCAGCGCGTCGACGGTCTCGTCCAGCAGGACGCCGTCGGTCATGCCGAGCAGCGCCACCGCCCGGTCGTAGCGCAGGCCGTCGTCGTCCGCGCCGGCCAGCAGTTGGTCGAGAACGGACAGCGAGTCGCGGACCGATCCGGCGCCCGCCCGCACGATCAGCGGCAACACGGCCGGATCGACGGCGACCCCCTCCCGGGCGCAGACCGACGCCAGATGTTCGCGCAGCACGCTCGGCGGAACCAGCCGGAAGGCATAGTGGTGCGTCCGGGACCGGATGGTCGGGATGACCTTGTCCGGTTCGGTGGTGGCGAAGACGAACTTGAGGTACGGCGGGGGCTCCTCGACGACCTTCAGCAGCGCGTTGAACGCCGCCGCGGTCACCATGTGCGCCTCGTCCACCACGAAGACCTTGAACCGGGCCGACGCGGGGGCGAAGAACGCCCGCTCGCGCAGATCGCGGGCGTCGTCGACGAGACCGTGCGACGCGGCGTCGATCTCCGTGACGTCCATTGAGGCGCCCGTCCGGATGCCCACGCACTCGTCGCACACCCCGCAGGGTTCAGGGGTCGGGCCCTGGATGCAGTTCAGCGAGGCGGCGAGGATCCGGGCGGAGGAGGTCTTGCCGCAACCCCGGGGGCCGCTGAAGAGATAGGCGTGGTGCAGGCGGCCGCTGCGCAGGGCCTTGCGCAGCGCGTCGGTCACGTGCTCCTGGCCGACGACCTGGGCGAACGTCGCGGGACGGTACCGGTTGTACAACGCTGTGCTCACTGGCCTGCTCCGCGTGCTCGACGAGACGATCGGCGAAACGAGAGGACCCCCCGCACACCCGCCAGAGCCCGCTTACCCTTGCTGCCTTCCGGCCCTGGGGGGGTTCACGAGGGTAACGCCGCACGAGGGGTCTGCTGTGCAGTCTAGCCCGTGCTGGACGATCATGAATCCCGAGGTCTGCCGGGCGGCGCGGCGGCAGGCCCGGTGCCTGGCCCCGCAACGATCAGATAGTCTCATCCACGGAGGATTCGCCTAGTGGCCTAGGGCGCACGCTTGGAAAGCGTGTTGGGGGCAACCCCTCGCGAGTTCGAATCTCGCATCCTCCGCAATGATCTTGCTAGCCTTGATCTTCGGGCCAGCCTTCTGGCCAGGCACAATGCCATCCTTCTCCACCATCTCGCCACCCACGGTAGCCATGGACCCACCTGAGTCCCCGCGCCGCGCGAGGGATCGTCGTGGACACCGTCTCGGCCGTACGCTGGCCCGCGGAGCGCGGCGGGTGGGCGTACAGGGCACCCGTGATCGACGGTGAGGAGTACCCGAGCCGCTTCGACACGAGAGCGATGTCGATGATCTCGTCGAGCTGGCTTGAGGCCGACGAGTGACGAAGGCCGGGCGGCGAGAAATTGCCAAGACCTGTGGATCATGATCGGCGGGTGGCCCGGCGAGAGTCTCGGTGATCTTGTTGGCCGCAACATGAAGAGGCCGCGGCGTCGATGATGGATCACGGCGAGCATGATCGTGGCAGGTCTCCTCAGCTAACCAGAGCACGATCGAACTACGTCAGTCCGGTCAGGATGCCATGACCCGTTCACCGGGCGTCGGCCCGTCCCCCTACTTGTAGCCGCGGACGAAGAGTCTCACGGCGGACCGTAGCGCAGCGTCGAGTTCCGGGCTGTCGAGCGCAGGTGGATTGTGGACGGCGAACATGCCGAGCTCGGTCATCTCCCAGACGGTTCCGTTGACAAGGGCAATGAACTGGCCTGCCGCGCGGGCAGGGTCATCGATGCGCAGCGCGCCGTCGTGAGCGATCCTGGCCAGCTGGCCGATTAGCTCTGACCAGACGGGAGTCGCGACGCGTCGGCGCCAGAGCTGCAGCAGCTGGGGTTGGCGGGGCCCTTCGGCCTGCAGGAGCAGGCGCAGAGAGGCTGTGCGCGGATCGAGGAAGGTCGCCATGATGCGCCTTGCAAGATCGTTAAGGTAGGCCTCGGGGTCCGGTAGGGGGCTTGGGAAGAAGGCCGTCGCCCGACGTAGCGCGTCGAGGGTCGCCGTGAGGTGCGTATCGATGACGGCGAGGAACGGCGTCTCCTTATCTCCGAAGTGGTTGTAGACGGTCTGCCGTGACACCGGGGTCGCCGTGGCGATGTCCTCAAGCGTCGTGGCCGCATAGCCCTGGCGGACGAACAGATCTAGCGCCGCCGACATGATCGCCTCTCGCTTGGCGGGCTGGCCGCGTGCGGGCGCTCGGGGAGGCCAGGTGGCGTCGGCGGACACCCCCGTAGATCCACCGGACGGACGAGCCGTCGCCGTCACCGTCGCAACCAGCTCCGGCGAGCAGCACCGGGTGCCCGCCGACCACATCATCTCCTCGATGCCGATGCCGATGCCGATGCCGATGCCGATGCCGATGCCGATGCCGATGCCGATGCCGGATCTGGATCTGGATCTGGATC
>NZ_CDWRCM010000253.1:0-5206 GCF_977927585.1 Frankia sp. CcWB2
GATCTTCCCGGTCTTGATCTGACTGTCGATGGTGCTCTTGTCCGCGGCAGTCGGGTCGGTGCCCTCCGAGATCGCGCGCAGGAAGGCCGGCGGGGTCAGCAGGTTCAGCCCGAGCGCCGGGGACAGCATCTCGAAGATGCTCTCCGAGGCCCCGACCGGCGTCCCGGCGTACTTCTTCTTGATCGTTGCGATGAGATCGGTGTACGGCTTGAGGGTCGTGGCGGTGAAGGATGCCCGCTGCTGATCGAAGTAGCCCGCGCCAGCGGGGTCGATCTTCTTGTAGTCGGCGGTGACCTGGTCGATCACCTTCGCGACGTCATCCGGGTTGTACCAGCGATGCGGGTTGTCGCCGTCCTTCGCGCCGACCAGGTCGCCGACGGTCAGCGTCACCCGCCCGGCCGCCGGGTTGGCCGCCGCCAGCTTGCCCGCCCACGGGTCGTAGCCGACGCCGTTGTCGATGAACAGCCGCGCACCGGCGATCGCCCGGCCGTCGGCGGGGGTCGGCTCATAGTCGTGCGGGTCGGCGTCGGGATTGTCGATGATGCTGGTGACCGCCACCCGATCGCCCCCCAGCTGGGCGGCGATGCTGCCCCAGAAGTTCTCGGCCGCCACCACAGCGATCTTCCCGCTGCCGGTGGCGCCGGTCCCGGTGTCCTCCGACGAGGACGTCCCACACGCGGCCACGACCATCGCCACGCCGGCGGCCACTACCCCCAGGCCGCGCGGCATCCGCCCGGGCCGCACCCGCCAGCGCCGCGCCGTGACCAGCCGTGCACCATCCACCACGATCTCCCTGCTTGTCACCCGACCGGACCTGCTAGCAGTACCGGGATTCATTTTCGCAAAGGTAGCGGCTAATGGAAACCGTTACAAGTTCGAGTTCGAGCGGTCGGCGATGACGCGGGGCGGGCCTCCCCGCCGCCCATCCGCCCATCCGCCCATCCGCCCATCCGCCCATCCGCCCATCCGCCCATCCGCCCATCCGCCCATCCGCCTGCATGATCGACCAGATGCTTTGCCGGGTCGGACGCCCTGCGCCGTCCGCCGGGGGCGCGCACCGGGCGTGCACCGGGTGTACGGAGGCGGGACGCGCCGCATCGCACGGCAGATCCGGCGGGGTGTCGGGGTGCGCCGCCGCGGCGCAATCGATCTGCACACGGAGTATCACTGTCGGTATTGACAACGGTTGTTGTATCCAAGACAGTGGTGATCGTTGTCGCTGCCACCAGCCCAGGAGGTATCCATGTCCCTGACGGTGTCGCCCGACCTGTTGGAGCAGGCCGAACAAGGTCACGTCGACGAGGCCGACTTCCTCGCTTGTATCCGCACTTCCCTGCCCTACGCCTACGGACTGGTCGAGCGGCTCGCCGGCGAGCTGCCCACCGCAGCCCGCGACTTCGCCGACAACCAGACCCCGCCCGCGGACGACGCCGAGCAGGGACAGCTGTTGCGGGCGATGGCCAGCACCTCGATACGCGCGGCCCTGGAACGGCACTTCGGCGTGGCGCTAGCCTTCCAGAACTGCCATCGGCTGGCCGCTTTCCGCCCCCAGGCCACGGGCGGCGAGCAGTACCGCCGCTTCATCTCCCCGGAGAGCCAGGTCCTCAACCAGCAACCGGAGTTCGTCAACTGCTAGCCTGGGCTCCCGGGATATTTTGATCTCGATGGCCCGGCGGGCCGGTGTTGTCCATTTTGTATCTGATTTGTCCTGGACGTTCATCCACCGGCCCGCCTGGCCCCCTGATCAGAATCGGGTACCACCCGCAATATGGCGTCGATCGTGGGGAGCGTCGAGGCAGACGGACCTCCTACCTCGCGTTCATCGACGCCACCAACACCAAAGCGTCGATCGCGCAACGGGACAGGGCGCTGTGGCGTGTTACCGCTACCGCGTTGGGATGCTCAGGATGACGTCGCGGCCCACGCTGCTCACGGTCGGATGCGCGGGCGGTGCTGGCCTGTGCCCACACAGCCCGAGGTAGTAGGTCACCACACCCTCGAAGTCGCCGCCCCGCTGCACGTGGACGACATTCGTTGTCCGGCCGAGAGGGAAGAGGTTCCTCGGAGCGGTGGGTTGACCTTCGAGGTTGTGTGCGGCGGCGTTGTGGAAGGTGACCTTCACGAAGGATCGTCCCAGCACAAAGACCCGGTTACCGGATCCGTCCTGGATCAGCCCCGATCTCGGCACGTACTCGGCTCTGGGGACGTAATGAAGTAACAAATACGTGATCGAGAGCATCATCGCAGGTCACAGGCCTGTGGAGGGTTCGAAACGCGCAAGTTATTTCATTTCGACTCCTATGAGCCTCGGTGAAGGCGTTGGTCCTTACTCCGTGCATGAGGCCACCCCCTCGGGGGTTCCGCTCGCGGCCTACAGGTTCCGCCCTGCCCTGAGGGGCGTCAACTCGGCGAACCGGAGGAATCCGGGCCGGTGGCCGGTGGCCGGTGGCCTAGGCTGGAACTGTGCACGACGGCACAGTGACGCTGTTCCTCTGCGGCGATGTGATGCTAGGCCGCGGCGTCGACCAGATTCTGCCGCATCCAGGCAACCCGAGACTTTCCGAGGGATATATCCGGGATGCCCGCGCCTATGTCGAGCTGGCTGAAGCAGCGAACGGCCCGATTCCTCGCCCGGTCGACTTCGCCTGGCCCTGGGGTGACGCACTGCCCGTGCTGGATGAGGTCCAGCCCGATGTTCGGGTAGTGAACCTGGAAAACAGCATCACCCGGTGCGATGACTTCGCCGCCGGAAAGGCGGTTCATTATCGGATGAGTCCGGACAACCTTCCCTGCCTGGCCACCGCCCGGCCCGATGTGTGCGTGCTGGCGAACAACCACCTGCTGGATTCCGGCCACCGAGGGCTCGTCGAGACCCTCGACGCGTTGTTCGCGGCCGGGCTGAGAGCGGTGGGAGCCGGGCGCGACGCGGACGAGGCGTGCAAACCGGCCATGGTCCCGCTCGGCGGGGGCCGGCGGGTCCTGGTCTTCTCGTTCGGCCTGCCCTCCAGCGGCATTCCACGGGCGTGGGCCGCGGCCCCGGGCCGGGGCGGCCTAGACGTCGTCCCCGAATTGTCGGACGCCACCGCCGAGGAGGTGACCACCCGCACCCGGCGGGCGAAGCGCCCCGGTGACCTCGTCGTCGCCTCCATCCACTGGGGATCCAACTGGGGCTATGACGTAGACGACGACCAGATCCGCTTCGCCCACCGGCTCATCGACGGCGGTGTCGACGTCGTGCACGGGCACTCGTCGCACCATCCGCGTCCCGTCGAGGTGTACCGGGACCGGCTTGTCCTGTACGGCTGTGGCGACTTCATCAACGACTACGAGGGCATTACCGGCTACGAAACGTACCGGGACGACCTGCGGCTGGCGTACTTCGTCTCCGCCGAGATCTCCACCGACCCGCCCGGCGCGACGCTGACCGGCCTGCGGATGGTGCCCCTGCAGGCACGGCGGATGCGGTTGTGGCGCGCTGCACCCGAAGACGCGGGGTGGCTACGGGGAGTTCTCGCCAGGATCAGCCGCGACTTCGGGACACAGTTCGACCTCAACGCACCCGGCGTGCTGTCGCTGCGCCAACCAGGAGCGAACCCTCGATGGTGTGCTCCAGCGATTCGGCAGCCTCGGCCAGCGACGAAGGCCGGAAGATCAGGACCGGTCCGTAAGGCACGCTCACGCCGGCGTGGGGGCACCAGCCGGCTGAGCACGTCGAGTTCCGCCAGCCACAGCTGCCCCAGCCAGGCGTGGTTCGGCACGCTGGCACTGGCCACGAACGTGACACCGACCCGCTCGTCGATGCCCAGCATGGCGACGGCCAGATGCTGACGTCCGACGAGTAGTTGGCCCGTGCCGACCAGCCCGGTCACCGCACGTCCCGCGACAGCCAGCGGCCCGCGCATCGTTCGGACGTTGCTCGCCACCAGGGCCATCTTCCGGGTCTGGGCCGGGTAAGCGGCGGCGCCCGCGAGCATGCGGGGCGAGGCGATCGTCGCCATGGTGGAGAAGTGGTGACGTTCCACCACCCCCAGCCCGCCCTTCTGCATGCGACGGGTCTCCGCGGCGATCCACGCCAACCGCCGGCCGGGGTCCGGCTCCCCGCAGGGAAGCGGGACACGCACGCCCGAGGAATAGTTCGACAGCACGTTCCGTTCGGCGGCGGTCCGGAAACTGATGGGCATCAGCGCGTGGAGGGGCTGCCGGTCCCGGCGCCATTCGGGAAGGGACCACGTCCGCAGCGCCCCGGCGAGCGCGGCGAGATAGACGTCGTTGACCGTGACATCGTGGTGGCGAGCCACGGCGCGCAGCGTGCCCAGATCGGTGGTGACCCAGGAATGTCGCGCCGGCCCGGCCGGCGGTCCGCCCCAGGCGTCGAGGGCACGGGTGGGAGCCAGGCAACGCAGCCCCCGGCCGACGAAACCCGCGTAGTCCGAGGGCCGCGGCCGGCGGATCGCGGGGGGCAGACCGAGGTCGAGTTCGCCCTCCCCCCCCGAAGAGCAGGTGCAGCGCCTGGTAGAGCGCGAAGCCGTCCTGCTGGATGTGGCTGGTCCGGTACACCAGCACCGTCCCGGACGACCCCGGGGCGCGCAGCAGGTAAAGCATCCACGGCGGCCGGCTGATGTCGATCGGCTGGGCGGCAATGCGGTCGACGGCGGCACGCAGCCGCGCATCGCCGACACCACCGACGCCCCGGTCGGCACCGCTGGCACCGGCGGCGGACGGCAGGTCCAGGGCGACGACGTGATCGTCGACGTTCATGCCCGGACCGGAGACCCAGAGGGTCTCGTTCGCCGTCGGGCGGCGACCAGAGCACCGGACCGCGACAGTCTCGAGACGGTCGGTAAGCATCCGTGCCCGGGGGTCGCGCAGCCGCTCGGCGACGTGCGCCCGCAGGTCCGCCAGCTCCAGCGGGGGGCCGTCAATGAACAGCAGCGCACCGACGTCCTGGAACTCCCCGGGATTGAGCCGGGTGAAGGCGAGGTAGGCCCGGTCACCCGAGGTCAGTGGACGGGCGTACGCCCGCTCGGAACCGGCCTTCGTGACCACGTCGAGCAGGGCCATCAGACGCTCCCCCGCCCCGTCCGGGGGCGCGGGGCGCGGGCCCGGGAATCGGGCTGGGCAACTTCACCAGATTGACACGTCAACACGCCAAAGACACATGGGCCCATGTACCTATTACTCCTGATTCCGAGCAGGCCGCCGGGGG
>NZ_CDWRCM010000254.1:0-4660 GCF_977927585.1 Frankia sp. CcWB2
CACCACCGGTCCGTCAACGCGGAAGATCCCGGGCGTCGACGGCCCGCAGATTGATGTTCACGAATCCCTGGTGCATTCCGGGTACCAGGTCGACCCAGAAATAACCACGCAGCCGGTAGGAACCCTGCACGTAGCCGAAGGAAGCACCGCTGTGCGCCATCTCGGCAAGGCGGTACGTGCTCCCGAAGCACTCCTTCCCCGGCTCGAAGCCGGGCGGCTCCCCCGGCCCGAGCGCCCCGCACGCGTCGAAGAGGGTGAAGTTGGGCCGGTTGTCCCCCCCAAAGTCCGGTCCGGGGTAGAAGGCCCCTTCGTTACCCTCGGCGAGGGTGGAGATGTCGAGGAAGACGATCTGGGTGTCGTGGGCGGTGACGAAGCCGGTGAACGCCTTGGCCTGCATGAGCTGGCCGACCGTGCCCCGGAATCCGGGGATCGGCCGCCCCGACGACAGGCCGGCAGGAGGAACGATGACAGAGAGTGAGGGCGCGGGGAGCCCCGGTGGCCCAGGAGTACGTCCCGATCGGGCCGGGACGTCGTCACGCGACGACGGGGTGAGTGGCACGCCGTGCGGGCCGGGCCCCGGTTCCCCGGCCGTCGCCTGGGAACTGGCGGCCGTCCCGGGGGCCTGCGGACCGAGGTCGCCGGCGGCCTCGGAGGCGCTCAGGGCGGCCAGGCCCGCGAGTGTCGCGGCCAGGGCAGCCAGACCCGCGGTCCGGCGCGGGTGGCGCCGGGCACGGGCCCGCCGGCCGGACAGGGGCCGCTTCGCCCCGGCGGGAGCTGCCCCGGCGGAAGCGGCCGCATCATGATCACCGTCAGCCGGCCGGCCACCGGCCTGATCGTCATCCTCGCCGAGCGCGGACCCGCCGACCTGCCCGGACTCGCCGACCTGCCGAAGCTCGCCAGCCTGCCCGGGGTCCCCCGCCGGATCACCGGTCCCGCGTGGCGCCCGGCCCGCTGTCCCCGCACCGTTTGTCCCCGCACCGTCGCCCACTCGCACCCACGCGCCGGCGCTCTCCGGCGCATCGAGGCGGATCTGCGTCTTGGCGTCATGGGTATCCTCCTCCGCGACCGGCAGAAGGCTCCTCATGCGGGTCGTCACCGGTGGGGCGAGCCAGGCGTCCCGCAGTATCCGGCGTGTCTCGCGCTCCGGGTCGCCAGTAGACCCGATCAGCACGCGCAGCAACGCGTGGGCGCTCGGCCGGGCCATAGGCTCCTTGAGCAACGCCGCGCGGACCGCTGGGCGCAGGGCCAGCGGAACATCCCCGGTGTCGGCCTCGTCGTGGACCACCCGGTACAGCAGCGCGTCGGGCCGGCCGGTCCCGAAGGGGGGTCGCCCCGACGCGGCGAACAGTACCGTCAGGCCCCAGGCGAAGACGTCCGCCGGCGGGCCGATCTCGCCGCGTCCGGTGACCTGCTCCGGGGCCATGTAACCCGGGCTGCCCAGCAACACCCCCGTCCTGGTCGCGGCCGTCGCGTCGACCGCCGCCGCGATGCCGAAGTCGATCACTTTCGGGCCGTCCTCGCTGAGGATCACGTTGCCCGGTTTCAGGTCCCGATGGACGATGCCGGCGTCGTGGATGGCCTTCAGGGCCTCGGCGAGCCCGGTCGCCAGCGCCATGACGACCGGCATGGTCAGCGCGCCCCGGTCGGCGATCGCCTCGGCGAGGCTTTGGCCGTGGATGTGCTCGGTTGCCATCCACGGATCCTCGGCGTCGGGATCGGCATCGACCAGCCTCGCGGTGCAGGCACCGTCGACCGCCCGGGCGGCCGCGACCTCGCGACGGAACCGGCTGCGGAACTCGGGATCGGCCGTGAAGTCCGACCGGATCACCTTGAGGGCGACCGGCCCTCCGGTCTCGTCGTCGATGCCGAGGTAGACGACTCCCATACCACCGGAGCCGAGCCGCGCGGTGAGCGTGAACCGGGCGATCCGCTCCGGATCGCCAGAGCGCAGCGACATCGCCGGCACCGCACCCTCCTTTCCGTCGAGCTTTCCGCCGCGAGCCGACCGACAGCCGGCGAGGGTTGGCCGCCGGGGCCGACCGCCGCTCCGAACGTTCCGACGCAGTGGCCGAGGCAACGGTCGATGGAGCATCCCGACAGACCCGGAGGCCACGCCCACCGTGCCAGCTACATCTGTGACGGATCTGTGACGGAGATGCGACGGTCCGTGCGGTCGAATCACGGCGAGCAAACGAGTCCCGCCCGTGAGCGGATTCCGAGATTCCGAGATTCGAAGACCAGGAGATTCGAAGATCAGGAAATGGTCTGATGTTCGCGCAGCCGGATCAGGTCCGGATCCTGCTCGATCGCCTGGATGTCCTCGGCCCGGGCATGGGTGACAAAGTGCTCCAGGGGCACTTCGACGAACAGCCCTCGGGCCCGGACCGCGACCCGTCCGGTAGGGCTGTTCAATCGTCCCTCGCCACTAGCGTAGACCCGCCGGCCGAGCACGCCCTCGACCCGCGCCCTCAGGTGCAGGACGGTGCCCACGGGTACCGGCCGCAGGAAGTCCGTCTCCAGCCGGCCGGTCACCAGGCTGGTCCGGGTCAGATGCCCGAGCGCACCCAACGCCTCGTCGAGGGCGCAGCTGAGCAGGCCACCATGGGCGAGGCCCGGCGCTCCCTGATGATGCTCGGTCACCTCAAACGTCGCGCACAGCGCGAGGCCGGCATCGGCGTCGACCCGTAGGTGCAGTCCGTGGGCGGACTGGTCACCGCAGGCGAAGCACCGCACGTAGTGGGACGGCAGCACGGTGCCGGGCGCCGGTGCGTTCGCTGGGCGTGGCGGGAGTTGTGCTCCCGGTGGCAGATCTGTTCGCAACGGCGTCACGACCCGGACTGTACCGACGCGGTGGGATCCGCCTGGCATCTTGCCGACGTGCCTTCCACCAACCGGCTACCGGCCGACCCGCGGCCGAGGACTCCGCTCAGCTACCGGCGGCCGGCCGCGCGACGCAGGTGGCGCAACTCGCGGCGCAGCCTGATCTGAGGAATGACACCGATGAGTAGGCCGACGACGAGACCGGCGGCGGCCGAGGCGGCCAGTGCACCCGCGACCGACATCTGCCTGGTCGAACCGAACAGCCAGATGCTCACGCGCGCGTCGTTCTGCACGACGAAGACCACGACGGCGATCGCGATGAGCAGCACCAGCACGGTGATCGCATAGGTGGTGTAGGCAACCCCGCGACGCGACGGCCGGGCCCCGCCGGTGGGCGCACCCGGGACGCCGGGAGAATCCGGTCCGCCCGGGTGGGCCGGCTGGTGCGGAACGGGCGCCACGGCGCCCGGACCGGCCGGACCAACCGGACCGGCTGGACCAACCGGAACCTGGCCGGCAGGCGTTCCGGAAGGCGAGGCCGCGGGGGTCTGCCCGGCCGCCGCCGGCGCCGCGGGCGCGGGCGGAACGGCGGGCGGAGAGGCCGTACGCCTCGCGTTGCCGAACCCTCGGCCCGGCTGCTTCGGTCCCGTCATGATCGTCCTGTTCCTCGATCCGCCGCCATACCGCCCGATCGGCCGGCTCCGCGCACCGACAGCCCGATCAGCCCTACGCCCAGGAAGCGTAGACCGGGAAGCACTCTATACTGAAGGAAGCGGACGAGTTGGCCGGGCGACCGCGTCGGTGCCGGCTCGTCCGGCGTCGCCGAGGAAAGTCCGGGCTCCACAGGGCAGGGCGGTGGGTAACACCCACCCGGGGTGACCCGCGGGACAGTGCCACAGAAAACAGACCGCCGGTGCCGGTTCCGGCGCCGGTAAGGGTGAAACGGTGCGGTAAAAGCGCACCAGCGCCCAGGGTGACCTGGGCGGCTCGGTAAACCCCGCCCGGAGCAAGGTCAGAAGGCCCGTAGCCGCGAGGCCGCGGACCGCGCAGGCGTTCGAGGGCTGCCCGCCCGAGCCTGCGGGTGGACCGCTAGAGGCTGCCGGCAACGGCAGCCCGAGAGAGATGGTCGCCGCCGACGAGCCGTGAGGCTAGCCGGTACAGGACCCGGCTTACAGGCCACCTCGTCCGCCTCAGCGGCCCGACCACTCCCCGGTTTGTACAATCTGGGGATGAGCGAGATGCCGATCAGCGAGGCACGCGACCACCTCGGCGAGATCGTCTCCAAGGCGGAGCACGCCCATGAGCGGATCGTCCTGACCCGTCACGGCCGCGCGGTCGCGGCAGTGATCTCCATAGAAGATCTCCGTGAGCTGGAAGCGGCGGAGGACGAAGCGGATCTCGCCGTCGCCCGAGAGGCGCTGGCCGCCGAGGAGCCTCGCGTACCCCACGCCGACGTCCTCGCCGAGTTCGGCCTGAACTGACGTGGCGCACACCGTCGAGTGGACGACTGCGGCGCTGCGAGAGCTGCGCAAGCTCGACGCCTCCACCACTCGACGGATCCTGATCGCGGTAACACGACTCGCGGCGGAACCCCGCCCCTCGGGGGCCCGGGCCCTCACCGGCCAACCCAGCAGGATACTGCGGAACAGAGTTGGTGAATACCGGGTGATCTACCAGGTCGACCACACCCGCATTCTCGTCACGATCGTCCACGTCGCCCATCGGCGTGAGGTGTACCGGCACCTCTGACCCGAGCCGCTCGGCACCCCGGAGTCGGCACCCCCGGAGCAAGGTCCAAGGGCCCGTGGCCGTCACAAGTCGCGGACCGCGGAACCGTGCC
>NZ_CDWRCM010000254.1:4989-5446 GCF_977927585.1 Frankia sp. CcWB2
CCCTAACCCTCCACAGTTCAGCTTCACCGAGGGTGGGGCCGCTGCTCGGCCGGGGTGGGGTGGTCTCGGCGCCGGCGAAGACGGTGATGGGCCGGCTGGTCGGGGACCGGCTGGTGGCGGTGGGCCGCGCGTTACCTTCCAAGGTGCTGTCGGCCGTTACGGCCGGGCTACCCATCGGGCCCTACCCCTCCCGTTGCGAGCCGCCCCCAGGCAGACAGCACCGCCCCGCCTGTGACTGGCGGACGGCAGATAGGGAACGCGCTCGTACAGGTCGTAGCAGGCGACCAGATGGATAGGGCCGCCGTTGGCATCGCGGAGTCGTTTGATGATGGTGGCCAGGGCGCTGGCCAAGCTGGGGCTTACAGGCCATCTCGTCCGCGTCCCTGTCTCGGCCGCCCGGCTTCACGTCCGGCAGCCGGGGCACAGCCGGCTGCTCAGACAAGAGGAGATACTTTAC